>JANXVV010000032.1 GCA_025351525.1 Humisphaera sp.
GTCTGAAAGCGTATCCCGCCAGACACGGCTCGCAAGCGAGACCGGCTAAATAATCAGAGAACGCCTGCGCGAACAAGCGGTGCTCATCGAAATGATATTAGTTGTACCGTAGGCTCCCACGATGTAATCTCTGTAGCAGAAGGGATGCGCAATTCTCTTTCCTTTCACGATGAAATCGCTTTCGGGCAGTTCTCAAACGTCGCGCGCACGCGGGAGATGAACATGCGGCAGTGGATTGAACCGTTGGAACCGAGGAAGTTGTTGGCGGGCACTGCTCCGCAGCCGCCCGCTTGGTTATCCGTGCCGGATCACAGCGCGCATACCGTCACCCTCATCAGCATGGAGAGCGCCGCGAACGACGCCATCTATAATGTATT
The DNA here is from genome assembly GCA_025351525.1 of Humisphaera sp. Taxonomy (GTDB): domain Bacteria; phylum Planctomycetota; class Phycisphaerae; order Tepidisphaerales; family Tepidisphaeraceae; genus JANXVV01. Next base: position 378 of record JANXVV010000032.1, read on the forward strand.
TAGCAGACAAGTTGGCCACTCCTGGAAAACCATCGGAAAATCGGCAGCGGCCACCGGCACGTTCGTGGATCGAAGGCTCGCGCCGAACACGAGCTATGCCTACCGGGTGATCGCCTACAACCACGCCGGCGCATCCACCCCGGTGTACAGCAGCAGCGTCACCACCAGCGCGGGATCGCCAACTCATCTTGTGAAGGTGGCGGTGTTCCCAGGCTCGATAAGCCTTCATTGGAAGGCCGTCACTTCGCAGATGCAGTCTCAGACGCTTGTCGAGAAGGCACCCAACGGAGAGTTCTCTGTCGTCGCCAGCCTTGCGGCAAACGTGCGTTACTATTCCGTCGAAGGACTGCTTCCCAACGCCAACTACACGTTTTACCTCTACGGCGAGGCTTCCGGCGGGCAGAGCGACGGACCCGCCGTCAGCCCGCTGATCACCACCGCATCACTGCAAGGATCGGCGAACACTCTCACGGCGAAAGTGACGCCAAATTCCGCGAGTTTGTCGTGGGGTGTCTCTGGCCGTGACTTTGCGGAGTTGGAACTTAAAAAATCGGTCGCGCCGATCGGCGTGTCAACCCGGCAGTGGAGCGATGTCGCACTGCTGTCAAACCGCAGTCTTAGTTACACGGTGACGGGCCTGGAGCAGAACACCTCGTACGATTTTCTATTGGTGGGTGTCACCCCTGATGGAATGGCGGTGCCTTTGATCGAAGGGCCGGTGGTGCGAACATCGACCGTCACAAGCCTTCCGGCACCGACCAATGTGACGATAACTCCGGCACATAACAGCGGCGCGACCACATCGGTCATCGTGACGCTCACCGATAATTCCCAAACTGAGCAGGGTTATAAAATTGAGTACTCGCCGATCATGGTTAATGCATGGACGGTTGCCGGGGTCTATCCCGGGTCTGCAAGCATCGGGCCCCGCCTGTTCACGATCAGCGGTTTGGCTGGTGCAACGCCGTACCAGATACGGGTCAGCGCTGTCAACGGCAACGTGTCATCGCATCCTGTGGTCGGAAGCGTCACCACCGCCGCGGGGTCGGGGCCGTCTTTGAGCAGTACGGTGTTTCAGGGAAAAACCATCACGGTTACAGGAGTGGATCAGGATGACCACCTCACCAGTGCCACCGATCCCTATTTCCGCTCGACGCACCGGGTGATTTCGTTGACCCGCTACAACCCCGACGGTTCAGTCGATTCGACCTATGGCAACAGCGGCATTACGGTCGTGCGCGATTACCATTTGACCCAAGGCGGGCCTTTGGGTTACACGGACGATGCGGAGAATTTCTACATTCTTTCCACGGGTCCAAACGGGCAGATCGTCGGTTATCTGGCGAGGAGTCCAGGTCATAGTGGATACGGCGGTGGACTGGTCGGCGCCACCGAGATATTCATCAGCGGCGATGGGAAGCAGATTCTCCCTGGAAAGTGGAATTACGATTGGATGAATTTTGATTTTTTCCACCATTCCAACGCCCTCCAAGAGTTTTGGACAAGCGATGGAAAGCTGGTCGAGTATTTCCCGCATGATGCATCGGCAACATTTCTCAGCGACTGGAATTTTGACATTTTGAATGCCGATTTCACACCGGCCAGCGGTGCGCCAGCCATACCCCTCCATTTACCGGAGTCGTACGGCAGAGATGCCGACGGCATTGCGCTGCTGCCTGGCGGGCTTGTCGCCTTCACCGACGGCGTTCGGGCAGTCGTCACAAATATTCAGGGCGTGCCGCAACCGAACGGACTCACCGCGCCGCTGAGTGCGACGTTGAACGGTTCAACCCTGACGTTCACGACCCACGCCACCACGGAAACCGGCTATGTGATTCAGGCCGGTGATCGGACGCTCTGGCTTCCTCCAACGGTCGGTGACGGGACATTCACCTATACCGATTCAAGACTGATTAGTCTTGTGGCCGGCTACCGGCCGCTGTTTTTTGCGGTCAATGGCGCGCTGGAGAGCGGCAGTGTGATCGTCAGCGGAATATAGTTCACGGGGAAGTCAGGAGCGGACGAGGACCGCGACGCCGGTCGCGGAATCCGGGTCGTCGCTTTCAGCTCCGATCCCGGCGTGATTTCGTGATGTGATTCTTTTAAACCAGTCGCACCGGCACCTCATGCTCATGCAAAAACTGTTTGACTTGGCCGACCGTATACTGCCCGAAGTGAAAGATGCTGGCCGCGAGAGCGGCATCGGCATGGCCGGTGGTGAGAACCTCCAGCATATGCTGCGGTGACCCCGCCCCGCCGCTGGCAACGACCGGAACCTTTACCGCATCGCTCACCGCCGCGGTCATCTCAAGGTCGTAACCGCTTGTGGTGCCGTCGGCGTTCATCACGTTCAGGACGATCTCGCCCGCCCCCAACCCCTCGGCCCGCTTGACCCAATCCATCACCTTGATGCCGGTGTTGACTCGCCCGCCGTTGACGAAGACGTACCAGGATTCAACGCCATTCTCGTACACGCGGTTGGCATCCAAGCCCAGCACTGTGGCGCACCGGCCAAATTTGCGCGCCACTTCGGCGATCAACGCCGGGTTCTTCACCGCCGCTGAATTCAGGCTCACTTTTTCCGCACCGGCCTGGATCAACCGCATCGCATCTTCCAGCGTCCGAATCCCGCCGCCCACAGTCAACGGCATGAAGCATTCCTCAACCACCTTCGACACCAAATCCGCCATGATCCCACGGCCCTCATGGCTGGCGCTGATATCGTAAAACACCAGTTCATCCGCCCCGGCATCCTGATACCGCTTCGCCTGCGCGATCGGATCGCCCGCATCCACATGATCGAAAAATTTCACGCCCTTGACCACCCGGCCGCGGTCCACATCCAAACAGGGGATAATTCGTCGGGTCAGCATGAGGTGGGAAAAAAAAGGGTAACCGACGGGACTCGAACCCGCGACATCCAGGACCACAACCTGGAGCTCTACCAACTGAGCTACGGCTACCAACAAAAAACGAGCCTCCATGTTCAATACATGGCCCGCCGCCTTTCGACTAATTCTTATCGGCTTGCCATGCGATGTCAATACCGACCCTCTTTACGTTTTACGTTTTACGTTTTACTCTGCACCCATGCTCCACTACTTTAAGTTTCGCCAGGATTTGTTCGACCCGCAGCCTGCCAAAGATATTTACGTGAAGCGGGTCGCCGGCAAGGGATGGCCGGAGGAGTGTCCGCCGATCCGGGCCGCGAACGGGTTCGGGTTTGATCTGATGGCGAACTTCGACGTGACCTTTGTGCAGACGCGCGGGCAATGGCGGGTGCAGAAGGACATCGTCATCCCCAGTGATTTTGACTGGGCCGCCGATGAAACCGCCGAGGGCGGCCCGCTCACGCAGCAGTATGCCTGGTTCTGGGAGAAGGGGCAGAAGTTGCCGCATGTGATTTCGGATCATGTGTACGCCGAGATCAGTCATCAGGTGAAGGTCAGCAGCTTTTTATTTTTGAAGACCGATCCGAATGAACTGCTGTACATGACCGACATCCCCAATCTCGCGCGGCCCTGGCGGGCGATGACCGCGTTGATCGACACCGACTGGTTCCCGGCGAACTATCCCTGGCACACGGTGATCGAACTGGATCGACGCATCAAAAAAATAGTGATCCGCAAAGGCGAGCCCCTCTGCCGGGTGATTCCGGTGCGAAGAGACACCTATTTTGCCGAGGAGATGTCCCCCGCCGGTTTCGATGCGTTTTTCACGCGGGGGCAGAAGTGGCTGGCGGCGCACGGGCAGTCGCCGCTGGAAGGGATGGTTGATATCACGCGGACTTATGTGAAGCAGCAGGTGAGGTCTAGGTTTATTGTGCTGAAGTGAGGGCGTTTCGAAAACGCACTTTCTCTCTTCTGTTTGCTATCCTCACTTTCCCACTTCCCCACTTCCCCACTTCTTCACTTCTTCAACCAATTTCCGCACCTGCACGACCAACTCCGGCAGTCGGCGGATCGCCGCTTGCTCGCGCAGGGACTGGCGATGCGGCATCGCCGGGGTGCCGCTGACGATCGCCTTCGGGGCAATGTCCTCTGCGACACCGCTGGTGGCGGCGACCATCGCGCCGTCGCCGATGGTGATGTGATCGCGGATCGCCGCCTGCCTGCCGAGGATCACCCCGCGACCCAGCTTGGTGGAACCGGCCAGACCCGCTTGGCCGACGATGATGCAGTGTTCGCCGACCTCCACGTTGTGACCGATCTGCACGAGGTTATCGATCTTCG
>JANXVV010000039.1 GCA_025351525.1 Humisphaera sp.
CTAAAAAAAACGGCATGACCAAGCGGAAAATCGAGTATTGGGTAATCCCTCCCGACGCCGACGGCGAGTTTGTCGCCCACATGGAGCAAGTGCTGGAGACCTACGAAAAGGCCTACGACCCGGCCAACCCGGTGGTGTGCATGGACGAGCAGCCGGTGCAACTGATCGGCGAGACGCGGGTGCCGATTGCGGCGACCAAGGAACATCCGGAGCGGGTCGATTATGAATATGAGCGGAAGGGAACGGCCAGCATCTTCCTGTTCGCCGAGCCGCTTTCGGGCTTCCGGCAGGCCACGGCCCGGCCCCGCCGCACCAAGGGCGACTGGGCCCGGGAAGTCGCCGGTTTACTGGACACCCGCTACGCGGGCGCCCAGCGGATCACGCTGGTCTGCGACAATCTGAACACGCACACGATGGGGGCGTTCTACCAGGCGTTCGCGCCGGAGAAGGCCCGCGATTACGTGCGGCGAATCGACTTTGTGTACACACCCAAGCACGGCAGTTGGCTCAACGTGGCCGAGTGCGAGCTGAGTTGCATGACCAGGCAGTGCCTGTCGAACCGCCGCATCGGCGAGCTGGCGACTCTGCAACCGGAGATCGCGGCGTGGTCGGCCCGAGTGAACGAAAAGCAACGTGCCGTCGATTGGCAGTTCACCATCGAAAAGGCAAGAACGAAGCTCAAGCGGCTCTATCCGAAAATTTAGTCTGGACGTAACACTAGAAGCTATGCCGGCCGTAGGCGGGCGAACTCGGCGGGGGTCAGACCGGCCGCACGCGACACGGCCTCCAGTGCGGCGAAGGAGGCTTCGACGATCGTTATGTCCACGTTCCGCATATCACAATCCTACTGTAGAGCAGTTTTCAGGTTGGTGCCACGTTGTGGTGCAGGCTTGCAGCCTGCTTTCCAAATGCAGGCTGGAAGCCTGCACCACAAAGGTTGCCACACCAACCTGAAAACTGCTCTAGCTGGTGGGAAAAAACTGTGATCGAACCGTTCGCCCTTGATGGATTCAGGCTTTCGTCCTCAGCTTCTTTCGTACCCGACGGCAAGCGTCTGAACAATATTTCACCTCCGCCCAGCTCCGAGCCCACTTCTTTCGCCATGTCATGGGACGACCGCAGATTGTACACGGCTTTTCAAGTTTCGGATCACTCATAGACTTTTTGCGCATCCAGCCACGTTTCGGTTTCCTTCGCGCGCTTGCGGAGTTCCGCCGGAGCAAAGCGATCCAAACCTTTGATCGTCAGGCTGGTGCGCGGGTTTGATTCCAGCCGTTTACGATGTCGATCGAGGAAGGGCCAATAGGCCCGCGTGAACGGGCAGGCATCCGGCCCTGTGGCTTTTTTCGGGTCGTAACGGCAACCGGCGCAATAGTCGGACATCCGGTTGATGTACGCACCGCCGGCGGCGTAGGGCTTGGTGGCGACGATCCCGCCGTCGGCGTACAGACCCATGCCGACGACGTTCGGCGTGGTCACCCATTCGTAGCCGTCCGCGTAGGCGTAGATGAACCATTCATTGACGAGTTGCGGGGAGATTCCGTGCAGCAGCGCGAAATTCGCCAGAACCATCAGCCGTGGAATGTGGTGGGAATGACCGTAGTCGATCACTGGGCGCACGCAATCGGCCATGCAGTTCATGTCGGTCTTGCCCGACCAATAAAAATCGGGCAGGGGGCGCGTTGCGTTGAGTTCGTTTCGCTGTGGATAGGGAATGGCGTCCTCGCGGGTGATCTCCCACCAGTAGATGCCGCGCATGAATTCGCGCCAACCGATCACCTGCCGCATGAACCCTTCGAGCGAGTTCAGAGGCAGCTTGTTCTTCGCCACCAACGGCAGCGCATGAGCCAACGTTTCATCGACAATTACCTGCGGATGCAGCAACCCGCAGTTCATTGCCACCGAGAGATGCGAGTGCCAAAGCGACCACGACCGCTTCGTCATCGCATCTTCATAAGGCCCGAAATTCACGAGTCTTTCCCGAAGAAACTGACGCAACGCCGCCATCGCGGACTCGGGGGTCACCGGCCAAATAAAGCGATCGCGCATCTGCTCAACGCTGACATCGCCACCAAAACAGTGCCCTCTGAAATGTGTGTGAACGTCTTCAATCACTTGACGGGTGATGGCATCGGGCTTCACCACGAACCCCTCGGGCAACGACAGCTTTGCGGGGATGACGCCCATCCGGTTTAACTTGTCCAGGCTCCATGATGCACCGGTCGGTGAGCCATCCGGTTCGATGAGAATATTCAGCCGCCTGCGCATGGTGCGGTAGAAAAAGTCCATGACCAGCGACCGCTTCCCCTCGGCCCACTCGCTGAATTGATCGTGGCTGGCCAGAAACTGCGTGTTGGGCGTCACCTCAATGCGGCATCCGATTTTCCGACCGATCGCCGGCATTGCGATCGTTCGATCGTGATCGTTCGGCTCCATGACGAAGAGAATGTCGATCTTCGCTTTTTGCACGAACTCGCTGAGTGCCGTTGTGAAATCGTCCGCCAAGGTAAAGTAATGAACCTCCCGCCCCGCCGCCCGCAACTCGGCGGCGAAGTGCCGCATCGCGGAAAGAATCAGCACGAGCTTCTGCCAGTGATAGGGCCGGCGTTGGCAGAACTTTTTAGACTCCACGAAAACGATCGGGCTGTCTGGAGACGCCGCCGCGAAAGACGAGGCCTCGCGATCGACCTGATCCCCGATGATCCAGATTCCTGCTTTCATGGTGAGGAAGTGTAGCCGGGGGTATGACGCGGAGTTTCAAAATCCGCGTGGAATTGAAACGATAAGACTGCTCAAGCAGAATAACTTCGAGGATGGGGTGAATCGATGCGGGTGAAAACCGTCAGAACGGCAAATTTCTGTCGCTGTGGAAGAGTGCTTCGCGTTAGCGAAGCGTGAATCAGACTTCAATCTTTCGTTTCGCCTTTTTGGTTTTCGCATTCATGATCGTCAGCCCGACAATCGTCCGGCCATCTTTGCGAATCAGAATATCTTCATCCACTTCGATCCTTTTTGTCGCACCCCGCGGCTTTCAGTGTGCCGCCGTTTCCACCAACCACCCATTCCAGTTCTTCCACTGCTTCCAGAACATCATGAAAATAGCTCGCCAAATCGTCGTGGTTTTCGACGATATGACTACCGTTCGTGGGTCAATCGGATCGGAACATTGTTGGCGGAAGTGGCAATGTCCATCGGCAACTCCAAGAATTTCAAAAACGCATTTCCCCCACCTTCAACCCCTACGCCACTCGCTAAAAGTGATGTATTGCTACGGAGAGATTAATACGGAGTTACGCGAGGTTCGACGCTGGCTTCTCCACTCCGCTCTCCACCGCAATTTTTTTGAAAAGCCATTTGCCAACCGCTCCCCTAACATGATGGAAATGCAATACGAACTGACCGACCACTTCATCGTTAAGACCGGCGAAAAAGAGACATGGGATTTTTTCAGCACCGCCGAGAACCTTCCGGCCATCACCCCGCCGTGGCTGACCTTCAAAATCACGACACCCGCGCCGGTCAACATCGAGGCCGAGGCGCTTTTGGATTACACCATCACCTGGTGCGGCCTGCCGATGCGCTGGCGGACGCGGATCATCGAATGGGCGCCGCCGCACATGTTCATCGATCTGCAATTGAAGGGGCCGTATACGCTATGGCATCATCAGCACACGTTTACGCCCTGCCCGGAGGGGACAATTTGCACGGATCGCGTGATCTATCAATTGCCGATGGGATGGCTGGCTTGGCCGGTGCAGCGGTGGATCGTGCGGCGGCAGTTGTTGGAGATATTTCAGTTCCGACGGAAGGTGATCGCGGAACGACTGGGATGGGTCAGGGCGGTGCAGGAAGAGGTTGAGATTAAAGTGCTGCGGTAGATCAAAACTTGGAATTCATTTCGTCGAATTTGTTTAGCGGTAGGGCCGGAGGCCCACGTTTTTCCGCGATCGGTCTAATACAGAAAAAACACGTGGGCCTCCGGCCATACCGCAGAAACACGTGGGCCTCCGGCCCTACCTCTAAACGAAGAAGTATGATTGAATGCGTTCAAATCCCATGCACCGAATCCGCCGGGTCGGCCTGCCGTAAAGTGGATTCGGGATTGCGCTCTTTTTGCAGCCGGTACTTTGCCAGTTCCAACCGCTGAATCACCGCTTCCATATCCGCCGGCCGTTTGGCGGCGCGGGTGGAGATCGACTCGACGATCAGTGTGGATAGCCCCGGCGGCACCTGCGGGTTCAGATCGATCGGCGTGTCAAATCGCGCATCCATCAGGAAGCTGTTGTCGCCCTTTTTATTCACCGTGTACAGCGTTGGAATATGTCGGCCCGTGGTGGCCCAATACATCGTCGCGCCGAGATTGAACACATCCGTTTGCTGATTGACCGGCTGGCGATTCACCTGCTCCGGCGAAATGTAATCCGGCGTGCCCTGGATGCGCTCCTTCACCGTTCCGATTTTACAACTCTGCCCGAAGTCAATGATCTTGATCTGCCCCGAAGAAGTCCGCAAAATATTGATCGGCTTCAGATCGCAATGCACATACCCCTTCTGGTGCATGTGTTTCAGGCCCTGAGCCACCTGAATGAAAATGTCGATCAGTTCGACCATGTCCGAAGGCCGGTCGATGTCGATGGTCTTGCCTTCGATCAATTCCATCAGCAGAAACGCCTCGTTCACCTTCATCAGCATGCTTTTTTGCACTTTAAGCTCGTAGCTTTTGCGCAAATTCGGGTGATTGAAAGTCTTGCTGATTTCCAGTTCCGTCTCCATCTGCTCGATGAAACGGATGTCTTTAGGGTCGGATCGGGTGACATGCTTCAGGGCGAACTCTTTGCGCGTAACGGGATCCTTGACGGCAAAGATGGTGCTGCGGGCACCTTCGCCGAGCCGTTCCAAGACTTCGTACTGCAAGAGCTTTTGAGCCATAAAAAATTTAATTTAAGCGTCAATGGCACGAAATAACACACGTGAACCCGCGTGGACTCGCACCCAGCCATCGCCGTATCCTACGCGTTGTCCATCAGAGAAAATCAACGTGCATCTTCGACGGCCCTGAAGACCGAAGCGGTCGATGGGTAGATTAAGACACAAACACAATCTTAGCAAGTCAATTACGCTCCAAGACGACTGGAGAGGCTGGGGGGTTCAAATCGGAATTCAAACCTCACCTCGCACCTCATTTTCGAGTAGTCTTGCACTTCGGCAATGAATCTTTTGAGAAACGGGTGGCCTGG
>JANXVV010000082.1 GCA_025351525.1 Humisphaera sp.
AGCAACTGGTGCTTCGCCCTGGCCGGATTGGTCAACGGCCCGAGGACGTTGAAAATCGTCGGGATGCCGAGCGATGATCGGGCGGCGGCGACGAATTTCATCGCCGGGTTGTGATAGCGGGCGAAGGCGAAACAGATGTTCGATTTTTGAAGGCAACGGTTCAGCCGAGCGGGCGGCAGGTCCAGTTTCACACCGAGTTTTTCCAGCACATCCGCCGATCCGGCCTTGCTGGATGCGGACCGATTGCCGTGCTTGACGACGCGAACTCCGGCGGCGGCGGCGATAAGGGCGGCGGCGGTGGAGATGTTGAAGGTGCCGCGCACGTCGCCGCCGGTGCCGCAGGTATCGAGGATGATTTCGTCGCCGTCGCATTGGACGGGGATGGATTTTTCGCGCATGACCGTCGCCGCCCCGACCAGTTCTTCGACGGTCGTGCCCTTGGCGGCCAGTCCGACGAGCAAACCGCCGATCTGCGCTTCGGTGGCCTCGCCGGAGAGAATATGACCGAACGCCTGTCGGGCCTCGTCGCGCGTCAAATCCTCCCGACGGCACAGCTTCAGCAGAATGTCGCGCAGCGGAGCAACCATGCCGCGGAAAGTAAGGCAGCAAGGCACGTGCGTAAAGAGATAAGGCATCACACTCAATTCATTCAACCTCATTCACGCCGGGATTGGAGCTTCAAGCGACGACCCGGATTCCGCAACAAACAACCAAGATTTCCAGACGTTCATCCGTGTTTTGTACTGGCATCCCCCCAAATCCTGCCGATAATCCCTGACGATGAGCATCGCATTGATTGGAGCTCGCGGCAGCGGAAAGTCGACGATCGGGCGCAAGCTCGCCGATCGACTCTGGCAGTCGTTCGTGGATGTGGACGAACAGATCATTCGCCGGGCCGGCAAAAATATCCGCGATATTTTCGAGCAGGACGGCGAGGAGCGGTTTCGGCAGTTGGAGACGGAAGTGATCCGCGAAGCGGCGCTTCTGCCCGATCACGTCATCGCGCTCGGCGGAGGCTCGCTGGTGCGCGAGGAGAATCGCGTTGCCCTCAAAAAGCCCGGCCATCGACTGATCTATCTCCGCTGCGATCCCAAAGAGCTGGCCCGGCGGATTAAGGCCGACCCCACCTCCGGAGCCACCCGGCCCAACCTCACCCAATTCGGCGGGGGGATCGAAGAGATCGAATTCCTGCTCGCCCTGCGCGAAGCCATCTATCGCGAGTGCATGCACGCGGAACTGGATGTGACGAATCTGACCCCGGACGAGGCGGCGGTGTATATTGTGAAATTGTTGTAAGAAGTGGAGGAAGTGGAAGAAGTGGAAGAAGTTGTTAGTAGTTAGTGGTTAGTGAAAAAAATGCGAGCTGCGCTCCATCACGCCGGGATCGGAGCCTTAGGCGACGACCCGGATTCCGCGTCTACCGAACCCACCCATGCCCCATCTGCTTTTCATCGTCTGGTTATTCGTCCTTGGTGCTTGCGTAGGCAGCTTTCTCAACGTCGTAGTCTGGCGACTGCCTCGCGGTGAATCCCTCGTCACGCCTCCCTCGCGGTGCCCACAATGCAACACCCGATTGGCGTGGTACGACAACGTCCCGATCTTCGGATGGATCTTCCTTAAAGGCCGATGCCGTTACTGCAAAAAACCGATCTCGATGCGCTACCCGATCATCGAAGCCATCACCGGCGGACTGTTCGCGTTCTACTACGTCATGTTCTTCATGCTGCACCACGGGCTCACCTGTTCGATGAGTGAAGCGGTGCGGGACCAAATCACGATCGTGAATCAATGGCCGATTTTCGCCCTGTATTTGTGGTTGATTGGCGCGCTGCTCGCTTCCAGTCTGATCGATGCCGAACTGTTCATCATCGAACCACGCGTCGTCTGGCTGACGGCGGGTGTGGCGATTATCTTCCACGCGTTGCTCGACCGAAACGCAATGCCGGGAACCCTCAGCGACCTGCGACCCGCCAGTGCCGCACTCTCGGCAGGGGCGGCCATCGGCTGGGCCATCAGCGGCGCCCTTTGGTTCATCGGCAAACTCCCCGTGAGCTTCCCGCAGGGCGAACCGATTCTGGAAGCACAACGCCCGGAAATCGAACGGGAAATTCGCGAGGCGAAACAGCGCGGGGAAGAAGTGGAACCCCTGCCGCCGGCGTACAGCAAAGGGCAGATTCGGGCCGAGATGCGCAAAGAGATGGTCTTCCTGATGCCGCCGTTGATGCTCGGGGGATTGATGGTGCTGCTGACGATGCCGGGTAAACCGCTGTTCGGGTTCTGGGTGCAACTCTATCGCCATGATTGGCTGCGCGGCTTGCTGGGGGCGTTGCTCGGAGGCATGGTCGGTGGATTCACGGTGTGGATGACCCGCATCCTCGGCACGCTTGGATTCGGTAAAGTAGGCATGGGTCGCGGCGACGCCGACCTGATGTTCTGCGTCGGTGCGGTGTTGGGCGCGGGACCGGTCGTCATCGCATTTTTCATGGCTCCCTTTTTTGGTATCCTCATCGCCCTCTACATGCTTTTCTTCAGCAAGCAGCGCGAAATGCCGTATGGCCCTTATTTGAGCCTGGCCAGTGGATTCGTGATGATTGCCTACTGTCCGATCGCCGACTATTTCGGGCCGGGCTTGACGACTTTGATCGAGATCATGATGACGCCGAGAGGAATTCAATGAAAAGCAGTTGGCTCAAAATTAAAATGTGGACGAAGGTGTCGGTGTTCGGCGCGGTGGCGATTTATCTCTCCGCCTTCGTGCTGCTGAACCGAAACGCGTTCATCTCTCCCGCCCTGGATTTCGTCTTCAAGAAATATGAGAGCGTGAACGCGCTGCTCGTGCTTTTCCTGACCGGCGCGTTCAGCATCTTCGGCTGGGCGCTTTTCCGCACGATCTTCAAAACGTTACGGCAGATGCGCGATGTGAATCGCCGGACCCACCTCGAACGAATCGAGCGGGAGCACACGGACATGGTTGCAAAAGCCGCGAAATTGCAGACGCGGGAAGCGGCACCGAGGGTGGTCGAGTGAGGCTGCGGCTCCGCTGATTATTTTGCAGACTTATAGGCGATCGCTGTATTTCCAGCGCTTTCGGTTAGCCGCGACGCGCAGCGGAGCGCTTTTTTAAATGACTGTGCAGGATAAATCGCCGTGACCATGGCAGATATTCGTCGAGTGAATTATCACCGGTGATCGAAGGAAATAAATACGGGCGCAAAGCCGCAAAGAGCGCAAAGTAAGCGCAAAGTAAGCGCAAAGAAGAATGGAACTTGATTTTCTTTGCGTCTTCCTTTGCGCTCTTCGCGTCTTTGCGGCAAGGCATTTTGAAAAGCGTGTGATTCTTACAGTGATATTGTGGATCCAGATCGCTCCGCTGCGCGTTGCGGCTAACCAAAACGCGCGAACTTTATCGAACGGGTATTATCCAATAAAGATGCCCCTCCTCCACGAAGTTTCGCGGAGGAGGGGCATCAATGAGTTCAATCCGTATTGACGCACAAGTGAACTAAAAACACTCCGCTCAATTCACCCGAACCTGATTCAGAATCAGCGTCTTGGCTTCATCCGAAGGAAGATTCAATGCCCCGAGCGATTCAGAGGCGGCATTCTTCACGTCGGCGATCGGCGCGGTTTCCGTCAATTTTTTCAACGTCTCAATCTGGTCCGGGCTAAGCCGGCTACCAAAAAAGCGGATGCTGGTCGAAAGGCCTTTGAGACTGGCCACCTTCAATTCATCCGCAGTCTTCTCATCGGCAGCTTTGGTCAAGAGCGCCGGTTGGGTCTCCTTGGAATCGAGAAGGCCCAGCACAAACGCACCGGCTTTGGCGATCTCTGGTCGGGCATCATCAAGCGAACCTAGCAACGTCGGTTGGGCATCGAGCAGATTCAGCACCTGCCCACGGCTGATCGCCAACTTGCCGAGCAATTCGGCACTGCGAAGGGCATACGTCTGAGCCGACTTCTCATCCAATGGCAATGAACCGCTTCGCTCGCGGGCCTTTTGCAGCACCGGGGCCAAGGCCGCGCCTTCTTTGGCGGTCGTGACATTTAAAAGGGGATTGCCGATGGTCATCGGGGCGAAGGGGTTGCCCTTGGGGGTGGTGGTGATGATGACGCGGGCCAACTGCGACAGGCGGGTATTGATGCTGGCCATGTCGAGCAGACGCCGGGTGGTCGTTTCATCGACGCCCGAAGTGGTGTCGATGATGATCACATCCACCGACGGCAGGGTGGCAAGACTGTTGATCGTCGCTTCCGGGGTGATTCCACCGCCGGCGGCGTAACCGCCCACTTTAAGCTGCTCGGCCAACTTGTTGTAACCATCCTGTGTCCCGGCGAGCACCAGGGCACTGGCCTTACCCGTCTGGGCGATGGCCTCGGCCAAAATCGGCACGACTTGCTCCTGCCCGTTGAACGCCTTCTGCGGCAGGGCGCTGGCGGCGGCAATCGCCGCCTCAAACCGCACGATGCGATCCGGATAATTCAACGCATCCAACAGCGGTTGAACTTCACCGCTATATAGATTTGACTGGCCGGCCACTTCTTCCAGCGACTTGATCGCCTTCAGCGACACCGGTGAATTATGATCCTTGCGGGCCCGATCCAGCACCTGATTGAGGTGCTGAACACCCGCCGACGTGCCATAGAAATGGGCCGACGGCTTGCCCCGGTTGATCGGGTCTACACCCGCATCGCCCAAGTCCACCTCGCGTTTGTAGTCGGCGGACAGCCAGAGACTGATGGCCGACGATTTCGACCCATCGGCTTTCAGCGAATACTCGGCGGCGCGCATCGCCATGATATCGTTGAAAGCCGCCGGGGTCACATCTTCCTTGTAGAGGCCCTTGGCATCATCCCAGAACCACACGAACGCCACCGCGTTTTTCATGTCATAGCTGATGGACGAGTTGGCGTAATAAAACTTCTCCGACAGTTCGTAAAACAGCTTGGCCACATCCAAACCGCCGGTGGCTCCGGCACCCATGCGGTCGAGCGCGTGCGCTGCGGAGGCTTTGACGGAAGACGGAATGTCTTTGCCGTTGGCCAACCGAGCGAGATAGGGGATTTCGTCGTTGTACCCGATCTGCCCGAGAATGCTGATGATGGCAATCAGCGTCTCCTGATCCTGTTTGATTTCCGTGCAGGCGACCAGCGGATTGAGTACCGACCGGCCCAATTCGACCAGCGCGCGGCGGATGGCGGGCTGCAGGTCTTTTTTAGTGCCGTCGCGGAGATAATCGATCATGATGGGCACGGCAATCTCACCGGTCTGGCGAAGATTTTCCATGCCGTTAATGTACCCGCGCTCGTTGACGGCCAGACGTTCGATCTGGCTGCGAACAAAAGGAATATCCAGCCGCTTCTTTTCCTGGCCGGTGCGGAGGGTCGCCATCAGGTTGGTCGAAACCTCTTTCATCGCGTCGACCTGCTGCCATTTGATCAACCAGCTATTCAGGTCATCCTGACGGTCGCGGGTGATGGTTTTGAAATCGGCGAGGATTTCTTCCGGCGGCGCACCGGAAGCGAGAATGCGCTTCCCGGCTTCGGCGGCGAGATCATACCGGGCAATCTTGCCATAGTGCCAGAAATCATCGACGGTCTTGCTGAGCGGATCGGCCTTCTCGGGCATGGCAGGAGTGACGGGAGCCACCGGCGGAGCGGCGGGATCGGCAGGCTTGGCGTCCGGGGCCGCCGGTTTGGCATCAGTTGGTGCCGGGGGCTTGGCATCGGCGGGTGCGGCGGGCGCTGCCGGATCAGCCGGTTTTGCCTCGGGCGTGGGCGTGGGTTCCGCCGGTTTGGGGGCATCCTGGGCAATGGCTAACGGTGCGATGGGCATCGCGGTTGCGCAGGCAAGAATAACGGCTGGGAGGAAGCGCGGCAGTCGGATCATGGTGGTGACCTCCGAACGAAGGTGTGAAACGAGTCATCCGTAACACTATCGCCCGCCGAGCATAAAGTTCGGCGCGTAGGCTGTCAAGAAAAGCATTCGAATCGGACAGATCGATTCAAGGTCATCCCATTGCGAAGCGGCTATCATTGCACTCATGTGTGGTCGATACACCCTTCGCCGATCCGAACTGGCCCGTGCGGCTTTTGCAGCGCTCTCCGATGCGTCGTTCGATGAATTCACGGAACGACCGCGGTTCAATCTCGCGCCTTCGCAGGAATTGCCGGTGGTGCGGTTGAACGCTGAAGGTCGGCGGGTGATAGGGCTCGCACAATGGGGACTGATTCCCGCGTGGACCAAAGGGTCTCCCAAAAACAAACCGATCAATGCCCGCGCTGAAACGGTCGCCACGAGCGGTATGTTTCGCCAGGCGTTCGGGCGGCGACGGTGTTTGATTCCCGCCGACGGTTTTTACGAATGGCAGGGGGCCAAGCCGCCGAAGCAGCCTTATTTCATGCAGATGACGGACGGGGACTTGTTCGGGTTCGCGGGCTTGTGGGAACGTTGGAAGCCGCAGGATGCCGAGGTCGCGATCGACACGTTTGCGATCATCACCACCGATCCCAATGAGTTGATGCGGCCCATTCACAATCGCATGCCGGTGATTCTTCGGCCCGCCGATTACGCGGCATGGCTGGATCGGGAGACACCGCTCGAGGCGATCGAGGGAATGCTGAAGGCATATGATCCCGCTGCAATGATCGCTTTTCCGGTTAAAGAGTTGGTGAACAATCCGCGCAATGATTTTTCGGAATGTGTCGAACCGATCGATGCGCCGTCTGGCATCGACTCGGTCATTTCTGATGTTTGAAAGTGCGTTGTGCGATCGAAGAGTCCCATGGACCAGGCTCAATGGGCTTTCCGGTTTTGAAATTTCAGAAATGATCGACGCTCGCATTTATTTGATGACTCTTGCCAATCGGAGTTTGTGGCGTTGCGTTCCTCATCGCAGTTCGTACCATTCCCCGCGTAATCTTCAGGTGAAACGTTGCCGGATAGGAGTGTCGGTGCAGCGTGGAACCTTTCCGCTCTCGGTCAAAATTTGCCGGCAAAGGAGTGCCCGTGCCCGGAGAGACCGATCTACATAAAACGTTGAAAAAAGAGGGCTGTCGTTGGTTGTTCCGGATGGGGTATCGGTGCATCGCGGCGGAGGTTCGGCTGCGCCCGTTGGGAATCATCGACGCAGTCGGCACCGGATTATTCCGCGCCTATCACAACTATCTTTCGGTGCAGCGGGAAGTGCAGCAGACCTGCTTCATTGAGTGCAAGGCGTCGCGCGGTGATTTTCTGCGCGATCAATCCGAAGACGGGCAGATGCAGCTTTGCCTGATGGAACGGCAGCGAAATTTCAAGGTCAAAAAACGCCGTTCGCAAATGAAGGAACTACGGCAGGCGGTGGGGCTGGGGAAGTTCAAAAGTTGCCTGCTGCAACCGATGGCCAACCTGCATTACGTACTTGCACCCGCCGGGATGTTGCAGAAAAAAGATCTTCCGCCGCGATGGGGGATGCTCAGTTTCAGCGAGACCGGCATCAATGTGGTGGTGCGGGCCGAATGGCAGGAATGCGCGCGGACGGAATATGTCGAATCGGCGATCGCCCGCACACTGACCGGCGATATTTACCGGGCGGATGACCGGGCGATCAATTCGGTCAACCGGGAATTATTCGCTCAACAGCGCACGCTGGCCGAGCGGATTCGATCGATCAAACCACAGATTGTTTTTGCGCCTCAGACGGGGGCACAGGCAGTCTGAATTTGCACATTAGCCGCGACGGAAACATGGTTCCCCCTTCGTTGGATCGCTGTTCGACCGTTGCGAGCCATCCGCGGTTCAGCGTTATTTTTAATCGACCGCTCCACCGATCGCCTCATGAACGGAGCGGGGCGCGGTGACGATCAATTGACCGCTGAAATAGCGGATGCTGGCATTGCCGCCGTTTTCGCGCCATACGTCAGGGTAGACGGTTTCGCGAACGAGGGTGACGAGGTCTTCACCGCGCTCGGTCTTGGATTTGTGCTTTTCATCGGTTGCCGTTGTCGCTCCGCCACCGCCTCCAAACAAACCGCCTCCACCGCCACCCCCTCCGCCGCCACCACCACTTCCACCGCTCTTGCCCCCACCTCCGCCGCTGCCCCCGGTGGAAACGGCTGTAAGGCTGAGGTCCGGCGCATTCGTGAAATCGGGAATGTCCATCACCAGATCTTCGACCGGGTAGACGCGCGTGAACATTTCCTTGTCGGCCAATTCGCGGGTGGTGATTTCGAGCACGTTCTGATCGAAGTAGTAGGTCAAAGCCGTGCCGGCGCCGGCTTCACTGAGCAGCAAGCCGAGTGCCTTGCGAAACTGCACTTCACGCAGGTGCATATTGACGTTGGTGTCCTGCGAAACCCCGGCGGCCTCAATCGCTTTCCAGTTGACGTGGATGTTCGCCCCGGTGACATCGCGTAGAAATTCCAGAGCGTCTTTCAGAGCGACATTGGTGAACCTCACATCCGGTAACACCTGATCCAAAATCGAACGGCGGGCGCGGGAAGCCGTTTTCGACGCGGCGGGCAAAATGTGCGGTGTCGCCAAAGGAACAGCCAGCAACGCGGCGACGGCGATCGTCAATATTCGACGCATGAAACCTCCGATGAATCCGCAGTTCACGATCCGAAGAAGCCCGCGCATCTCGATGCGCGGGCTTTCGATGGGTTCAATTCTAATGTGATCGACGGGAATCCGTCACTGAATTCCGCGCGATTTCACTCCACAATGTTTGTGCGATGAAAAGGGGGAAATGAAGAGCGTTTCGCACCGTGCCGTCGGTGTCTTCACCGGCGGAATCCCATGTGGAAAGCAGAAGTCCACCGGTGAGGGCACCGGCGGCACTTCTGCGGTTCAACCGTTCTGGGGATTGATCGGCTTGCCGGTGTAGGGATCGAACTGCTGCACCGTCGTCGAAGCCGGGGGCGGCAAATTCACCGCCGGACGCTGCACGGGTGCAGTCGGGAGGTGCTCGTCCACCTGGGAGATTTCGTCCTCCACGCCTTTAAGTCCCTTCTTGAACTCGACAATTCCCTTGCCCAGGCTGCGCCCCACTTCCGGCAGCCGCTTGCCGAAAATGAGCAGGCCGATGACTCCGATGATCAGCATCTCAAAACCGCCGGGCATCCCGATGGCAAGCGGGGCGTCTGAAAACAACAGCGTGGTGGCTTGAAGCATAATTTCCTCTTTAGCGATGGATCGACACAATTTCACATGGGAACGATCTTATTCCTTCGATCGGCGCAGTGGTTCTCAATTGAGTATACGCCAGTACGACGAAAAGGTTAAGTTTTAATCGGAAGTATCATTTTGCGGGCAGGTGAGGTTGATGGTGACGCGAAATGTGGAGCGGTTTGACGAACGTAAAATATCTCAAGTGAAAGGCCAAGAACCTCATGGCTTTCATTTAAGCGTAATTTTATACTTTTTCGCAGGTTGTGGAACGCGGGGTCGTATATCGCATTCGTCGCGGACAGGGTTCAGTCCTGGCGGCGAATGTGGAGGCATCGTTTCTAAAGAAACGAAATGTGCGACACCGAGGAGTGTGAGAACGATTCCACATCGTTGCCGAATATTCGGCTAACTATAAGGTTCATCCGATGAGCATCGCGCAACAGGTCGGTCATTGCAAGGTTTCGCAAGGTCGTAAAATCAAATCCCTCCGGAAGGTTAGCCTCACGCGAAGAGGCGTCCAGGGGATTTTGTGTGCGGCGTTCATGCCGATCGTCGGCCATGCCGCCAACCTGTACTGGGACGGTACCAACACCAACAACCCGCTGATCGGTTGGAACGACATCACCAGTTGGTCCACAGTGAATAACGCGACCACGCCCGATCCGTTTGGCCATCCCCGGATTGCTCGACAATGTGTTTTTCAATATCAATACGGTGAACGCCGCCCAGATCGTTGATTTGAACGGCAATCAGTCTGCGCTCGGGCTCACGTTCAACTCGACCGGCACGGTGCTGATCCAGGGTGGAACGAACAACGCCGCCAGCATTTTGACACTCGGCTCGGACGGAATGCTGTTCAATCCCGGGGCTGGTGTTGCGACGTTTTCCGCCGGAATTGTTTTGGGTGCCGCCCAGTTGTGGAACAATAACAGCAGCGTCCAAGTTCAAGGCAAAACGGCTAATGCCATCTACACGCAGAATTTTGCGAATTTGACGCTGAATGCCGGACAATCTTTCCTGTTTGCAAGTCGCAGCAGTGGGGATCGTTGCAATTTCAATTTCACCGGCACCTTTACGCGGGCCATCGGTGGCCCGCTCGACATTCCAACGTTTGATGTCACTCGAAACGTGGTTGGAAGTGCGGCGGGGGTGGCAGGGAAGTTTCTTTCCAATGGCGCCGCGTATGTCACCCTCAACGGATTTACCGATTGGGGCGGCAAGCCCACTGCCGCCGCCGGTAACATTCAGCCGGTGACTTACACCTCTGCCACGACGAATGTACTGGCTGGCAACGCCAATTTCGTAGCCGGCGTGACCAACACTACTCTCGCGCTCGATACCACAATCACCACGCTGCGCGACGCGGTCAATCAGGCGACGGTCATCGACCTCGGAACGCATATTCTGACGACCGGCGGCGTTTTGATGACCAGCACCGTCTCGAACGTGGCCGGCTCCACGTTTGACATGACCGATAACGGCATCGGCATCTTCAATCTGTTTCAGGGCGCCACTTTCAACCCGGCGGGACTGACCATCGGCGGCGCGGCCCTGCCCGCTCCGATCTTCAAATTGGAACTCGGCGACAGTGCCACCGGTGCCGATCAGTTGATCGTTTCAAGGAACGCGGTGCTCGGGTCGAATGGCGCCACCATCAACATCCTGCCATTGGCGGGCGACACTTCGCTCACGCCGGGCAACTATACCTCACGCCTCCAGCATTGATACATTTCCGAACGTCTGAAAATTGAGGGTCATCAAGGTGTCGATCTTTGAGCGATGCGTGGTGCCCAGTTCGTCGAGGCACTTGTCGATCGCCTGCTGAAAGTCGCCGAAGCATT
>JANXVV010000045.1 GCA_025351525.1 Humisphaera sp.
TTTAGAAAAGTGTAGCGTGACCGATGGAAGTACGATTTCTCCTCGATCGCGATACGAATCTGCCTCACATCGAACGGCACGGTGTTGAACCAGCCGAAGTGATGGATGTGCTGAATTATGCCCAAATGGATTACCATGGTCGGGATGGCGCGAGGATCGCGATCGGCCAAACACAGGACGGACGATTTCTTCGCGTCGTACACCTTCTTCTGGAAGATCGCACGCAATTGGTCATTACTGCATATGACCTCCCGGCAAAAGCCAAGGCAGCATTGAGGCGGCGCTAAAGGAAAAAATGATGAAAAAAGACCCCATCAAATATCCCTCTGGCTGGAGTGAAGAAAAGGCCCTGGAAATTGCCGGGTTCTATGACGGGCAGAGTGAGGCAGAGATTGTCGCTGAGATTGATGCCGCTCTGGCCGACGAGCAGACCGTTTTGGTTCAGGTGCCGCGCGACATCCTGCCTGCGATCCGTAAATTAATCGATCAACGCAAAAAAACGGCTTGACGGAATGAGAGTGCCCATGAATCGCGTCGTCATCACCGGAATGGGTTGGATCACCCCGATGGGTCACTCGCTGGACGCCGTCTGGCAACGGCTTTTGAACGCCGAAAGCGGCATCTCGAAAACCACGATTTTCGACGCCTCCACCTTCCCCACCACCTTCTCCGCCGAAGTCAAAGATTTTCGGCTGGAGGATTTCGTGCCCGATGCGAAGCAGCACGAAGGCGTTGGCCGCAACACCCGCTTCGCCCTCGGTGCCTGCGCCCAAGCCTGGAAAATGGCCGGCCTGCCACCACTGCAATCGGGGGGGTCCGCCCGCGCCAATGAGGTGGATGAAAAGGGTGCCACGGGTCGCGGTACTCCGAGACCTGTGTCTTCGTCGGCCCAAGACACAGGTCTCAGCGTACCGCGACCTGTGGCACCCATATCCTTGTCACGGGCGGATGACGACTCCCTCGACCTGGATCGCGTCGGCATCTACCTCGGTTCCGGCGAAGGCTCGCTCGATTTTGAAGCCTATACCACCGCCGCCCTATCCTCATGGCAAACTGAAACCGGCTCGATCGACTCCGTCAAATGGGCCCAGATCGCCTTCGAGCGCATGCAGGTCACGCGCGAGTTGGAGCAGGAGCCGAACATGCCCCTCTCCCATCTGGCCCTGCTCACCGGCGCGCGCGGCCCGGCGATGAACTGCCTCACCGCCTGCGCTGCCAGCACCCAGGCCATCGGCGAGGCCACTGAAATCCTCCGCCGCGGCGATGCCGATGTCATGATCGGCGGCGGCGCGCATTCCATGATCCATCCCTTCGGCGTCACCGGCTTCAATCGCCTCACCGCCCTGGCCCAGGATGATAAACTTCGCGAGACGCTCGGCACCGACAACCCCGTTCTCGCCAGCCGACCTTTCGATCTTCAACGCGGCGGATTCGTGCTCGGTGAAGGAGCCGGCATGGTCATCCTCGAAACACTCGACCACGCTCAAAAACGCGGCGCCACGATACTGGCCGAGGTTGTCGGTTACGGCTCCACCGCCGACGCCTACCGCATCACCGACCAGGACCCCGACGGCCTCGGTGCCATCGCCGCAATGCAAGAGGCGCTGGCGGACGCGGAGCTTTCACCGACCGATGTGAATTACATCAACGCCCACGGCACCGGCACCAAGGAAAACGACGGCAACGAGACCACCGCCATCAAGTCCGTGTTCGGCGACAAGGCGAAAAACGTCCCCGTCAGCAGCATTAAAAGCATGATGGGCCATCTGATCGCCGCCGCCGGCGCGGTGGAAATGATCTGCTGCGTGCTGGCGCTGCGCGATCAGATGCTGCCCCCCACCACCAACCTGAAAAACCCCGACCCCGAATGCGATCTCGATTATGTCCCAAACATCGCCCGCGCGGCCAAAGTGGATGTCGTGGTCAGCAACAGTTTCGGTTTCGGCGGGCAAAACGACACGATCATTATCAAACGCATTACCCCTTGAGACTACGCGGATTTGTGAGCGGGCTTGCCCCCACGCCGGGATCGGAGCCTAAGCGACGACCCGGATTCCGGGATGACCTGCTCCCAGCGGAATCCGGGTCGTCTCCTGCGGCTCCAATCCCGGCGTGATTATCAACATGTAACATCCGCGCCCCGCCGCCCCTCCTGACTCACAGAATCGGCCCGCAGTGCGGACCCTGCAAGAGTTCCCTATTTGACAAGCCCCAGCATCCTCGCCAGCAGCTTCCGCGCATACGCTTCGACCCGTTCCCGGATGCCTTCCTCAAACACTTCCCCGTCGATCCCCAGCTCCGGCACTTTGCCCGGAACCTTACCGGCTTCGGGGTGGAAGACGATGTAGGCGAGGATCTTTTTGAGGCTGTCCTCGGGGATGTCGAACTTGAGATGCTCGAAGATGACGTAGGGGATTTCCGCCTCGTGCTGGTCCTGCAAAATGTCGGCGATGGCGGCGACGGCCAGGATGTTCCGCACGCGCTGCTCGAGGTTTAACGCCTTGCCGGGCTCCCAGTTGTCCAGCCGGGAGGTGAAATCTTCGATCCGCTTCTTGCCCTCATCGTCCAGGTTGTCGAGCGACGAGGCGACGGGGGTGACCGTGCCGGCATCGGGCGGGAGATCGTCGTAGGTGATCTTCGCGATCTGCTCATCGGTGATGGCCGTCCACGGGGCGAGTTGGGCCATAAGGGATGGAGCGGAGGTGGGTAAAGTCGTCGACGGTTCGGTGGAGGCGAGGGTGGTGGGCGACGTGGCGGCGGGAGTGGTTTCGACGATCTGCTGATACCGCCGTGTTTTGATGCGGCCAGTCTGCTCGGCGACGATCCCCACGCCGATCCACGCGGCGACGGCGACCGACACCCAACCACGCGCCTGGCCGGTCATTTTCTGGGCGGCATCCCAGCGGAACATCTGCCGTCCCGCCAGCACACCGGCCAGGCCGATCACCGTGAGCGCGGCCAGGCAAAACGGCAGCGGCACGGCGCTCGTCGCGGCCTTCTGATGCAACGCGGCATCGAGCGCATCGACGGCATAAATGCCGGGGAGAAAGGCGGCCACATGCCGTGCCCATTCCGGCAGTTGCTCCAGCTTCATCCCCACGCCGCCGATCATGATCATCGGCAAAAAGATCGCCTGCCCGAGCGCCTGCACCGCCGGCACGGTGTCCGCCAGCATCGCGATCACCAGTCCCAGCCCGAGAAACGCGAACGCGACGAAGAAAAAGATCGCTATCAGCTCGAACGGATGCGCCGGCCAATGGGTTTTATAGATCCAGTGGGCCAGCACGATCTGCATGATCAGGGCGATGAAAACGATGAGGCAGCGGACGACCATGGCGCTGATGACGATGCCGCCGGTGGCGGAGGGAAGCAGGCGATAGCGCCGCCACACGCCGCGTTCGCGCTCGCTGACCATGGCGGTGGGCATGCCAAAGCAGGCACCGCTCAGGATGGTGACGGTGAGCAGTTGGCCAAGCTCATTTTGGAGCGGGGGATTTTCCTTGCTGTAGATGCTGCCGAATCCAACGAGAAAGAGGATGGGGAAAACATAGCCGTAGACGAGGGCCTGAATGCTGCGGAAGTTAAGCCGCAGGGTGAGGGACATGTGGTGGAGAAGGCCGTTCATGGATCTTTGGAAAGTGGGTGGCATGGGCGTCTCGCCCATGCTTTTGTATTTCAAACAAAGCATTGGCGAGGCACCCATGCCGCGTTCACGCCACCGCAGATTCGCGGCCGGCGTGGGCGGGTTCATCGTGCGAATAGAGCGTTTCGGGATTGAGCAACCCGACGCCGGAGAGGGGATCGACATCGTGTTCCGGCGGAGCGAACAATTGTGCCTCCTGCGGCCCGGGGTAACCGGAGTGCGAATCGCGGCCACCGGTCAGGGCGAACAGCAGGCTGAAAACCAGGGCGATGGCGGCCGTCGAGCCGAGCGAATAGATCAGTCGTTGATCGGCGGCGGCGGTGGGTTCGTTGACCTTCGGTTCCGTCGGATACGCAAACGCCCCGGAATCGCGCTCCTTCATTTCCAATTGATTCTTCAGAGCCGGGATCTCCGCGTGGAGGTTGAAATAGGCATCCGTCAACAGCGTGAATTCATCGCGCGTCTTCAAGGCGTTCGTCACTTCGCTTGCAGCCATCCGGGCGGCCTTTTCCTTTTCAAAATAGACGTTGTACGCATCCGTCTCCCGCTTCTTCATCACATCGAACGTGGCCCGTTTCCGCTCGACGAACGTCTCCCGTTCCTTTCGCTCGGCCACCGTCATCTCCTGGCTGTTCATCGCAACAACCGCCTTTTTACGGTCTTCCACCTTGGTCGCGTTCAACTGAACCTGCTCCTCGGCCAACTTCAAACTCAGATTTGCCTCGGCATTTTTTGCTTCCAACGCCTCCGCGTAAACCTTGCGGGCATTGGAGACGGCATCCATTTTCGACGTCATCTGCTGGGCCAGAGCACGCTGATTCTCCGGCAGCTTTTCCACCGTCGGGGCGTGCTGGCTCAGATTCTTCTCGATCTCCTTTGTCAGTTCATCCGCCTTCTTACGATCCGTTTCCAGCAGCTTGTGGCTGGCGGTGATTTCCTGCTGCCGTTTGGCGGAGAATTCATTCAACGTCACCAGAATCGGATCGTTCTCGATCTCCATTTTCCGCCGCTCGATGGTGCCGAGGCTGGCGTCCATTTGCTTTTTGATGTCGGCCGCTTCTTTGGGATAGTCGTTAGTGAGGGCCGCATTGTAGCCGCGCTCACGCATGCCAAGATCATCCTTCAACCGCTTGATATCCTTGTCGGCATCCCACAATTCCTTGCGACGAGCGGTGAGGCGTTCGTCCAGATATCGCTTCTCTTCCAGCAAGTGCTCGTAACTTTTTTGCTGGCGATCCAGCAGATCGCCGCTGAGCCGTTGCAGCGTTTCCTGCAATCGCTGGGCGGCAACCACAAACGCAGACAGTTCGGGATTGTCCTTCATGATCCCCTGAACCACGTTGGTGCTCTGCTGAAATTGCTCGAGCGCGGTATCCAGGGCGTTGCGGGCGCTCTCCGCTTTTTCGGCGACGGTGTTGCGGGCGACGTTTAAACGTGCGCTGGCCTGTTCGAGATTCTTCTGAAGGCCATCCAGTTCCGGGTCACCGGTGGAAGTGGATTTGACCGAGGAGCCGAGCGATTCGACACCTTCCCCGGTCGAGGCGATCGATGAGGCCTCCTCGATCCGCTGCAATTCCGCATCGGCGATGTTCACGGCGGAGACGGCCTGCTTCCAGACCTTTTCCGCCGCCTCTTTGTCGGCGGTCAGCGCCTTGATCTGATCCTCCGCCGGTTGCCGTTCGACCACTTTCTGTGCCTGATCGCGCAGCACCTTTTTACTCTCCAGATCCTTCATTTTTTGCTCGAGGGTGCCGCGAAGATTCAGGATCGCCTGCCGATTTTTATCGGCGTCGCTGACCAGATCCGCATCCATCGCCCGAAGTGCTTTCAGCACCGCCCGCACCCGCTCGACATCGGATTTATCCGTGCCTTCGTAGGTGTAAACCATGGTTCCGGTCGGAAGCCATTTCACGCGCGAACCGATTTCGTTTTTGGCGAAGTCCAATCGGTCCGCGAGATAGCCGAGGGATGATTTGGGATTGTCGTGGGTGAAATTATTGATCGCCACCGTGCGCAGCTCCTCGCTGGTCATCAGGGCGTTTTGCCGGGTTTGAAGACTGCGCTGCTCGGCGATGTTGAGTTTCCCGAAGTTCTCGAAACCGATCGACCCTTGAACGGTGACCCGCTGCTTCATGAAGGTGTAGATGGCCGCGAAGGTGGCGATCATCAGAACGACCATCGTGAACAGCAGCACGCCCACGCGACGACCTCGCCTGCGTTTCGAAGGCGATCCGCTCGGAACGTAAGCCGACGGGCGTTGGGCCACCGCGTCGGCGATGGTCAGGGCACTTACCGGCGCGAGGGAAGTCAGGCCGTTGCGGCCTTTAGCCGCGCCATCCGCACGCGCTGCGCGCTCGGATTTCAGTGAGGCCGGCACCCCTGCGGTGCGCTTGGGGGAGCGTTCCGGCAGGCCGAGATCATCGGCCAATTTCCCGGCGGCTTCGACGGTTTCCGCATCGATCGGCACGGGCAATTTCGGTTTGCGCGGCTCGCGAATTTTCCCGCGACCTGCAGTGCTGCTCGCCGCAGGCTGAGCGAGAGGTTTCACCGCCCCGCCGAGGAAAGGATCGTTGGACAGATCGGCGGACATTCCCTGGGCGAACAGATCCGCCCCGCTAGCCGGCGCGTTCAACCCGCCAAACGCGTTGGCCTGGCCGAAGCCAGCCGACCCTCCACCGAAATTTTGCGCGGCTTCGGAATCAGCGGCCGGGGCATCGGGCAGAGGCTGTTCCAATTTTCGGCGCACCGGAGGAACGCGCAGCTTGTTCTGGAACAGACTTTTGACCGGCGGCAATTCTTCGTCGACGGGTTCCGGTTCGACTTCCACGACCGGAGCCGCTTCTTCAATCTCCGAGGGTGCGACAACGTCTTCGACGACTTCAAAATCTTCCTCCACCGAATCGGTCTCGGCGGGAAGCTCAATTTCCATCGGCGCTTCCGCCTCAACCTCGCGCGCCGCCTGAGCATTGATGCGGTCAAACGGGCTGGGCTCGCGCGGATCGTCCAGCAACGGCCTGGCCGGTTCATCCTGCCCGAACGACACCTGCACACGACCGAAAGTCGGCGGGGGCGGAGCCAGTTCGTTCAACATCAACGGCAACCCACCGATGAAATCGGGCACGCTCGATCCGGCACCAAACAGCGACATCCCCGGAATTTGCATCGCTTCAAATGAGCCCTGCTCCGGCTCCAGTTCAGCGTCCGCCTCCGCAACCGCCTCATTCGCGGTCCCTTCATCCGTCGGCAGCGTTTCGTAAAACTCCTGCGCCTCGCTCGTCTCCGGCGCGGGAAGCGAGTGCTCACCGATTTCCAGATCATCGAATTCCGGCAGGGCATCTTCGCTCGCCAGATCGGGCGCTGCGGCGATGGGTTGGGCTTCGATCTCGATCGGCATCTCCGCCAGCAACGGCGTGAGATCTTCGACCGCTTCAAACATTTCAACCGGTGCCGTGGCCTCCGTCACTTCCATCACAGGCGACGCGTCGATTCCGGCGGGCAGTTCCTCATCCGCGACAAACTCTTCGATCGGCTCAGCCGTCATCGCGTCGTTCGTCACCAGTTCCGGCGCTTCAACCTGCGGTGCCTCAATCGCCTCGAACACTTCTTCAACCAGCACTTCATCGACGGTCACCGCGCCGGTGCTCTCAACGTGCTCCACCGCGTGAATTTCGTCGGCCACTGTCGCCGGTTGATCGATCCAGTGCTCGACAATCGCAGGGGCTTCTTCTTTGACTTCCACCGCGACGGTGGGCAACTCGGTCGGCCCATCCAAGATCGGGGCTTCGATCGCTTCACCGGCAAATTCATCTACTTGGCGGCCAAATGAAGTGTCACTGAGACCCAGATCGGGCTCTTGCGACTCGGCGGCAATCGCGGTTTCACGCGGCGATAAATCGAAGGCGGTTTCTTCGACGATTTCCAAGGGCAGCGCCGACTCGCGCGTCGGTTCCGTGGACTCCACCACTTCCACGCGCTCGACAATCGGTTCTTCGAGCGCCGGTTCCGCGAGGTCCGCCGAATGCGTGCGCGTTTCCATCGCTTCCGCGGCGGCCACCCAAGCGGCTTCGGATGTCGAGATGTCGGCCTTGCCGGATTCAACTTCCGGAGGAGTCTGGGGAGCCGGCGGTTCGATCGCCATGGGTTCAGCAATAGCCTGCGGCGTGCGACGGGCTGCTTGATCGAATTCCAGTATTTCCGGATCGCGGTGATCTTCGACGCGAATGATTTCGTCGAGCGATTCGTCTCCGAAAAAGAGTTCCGCCTCGGCTTCAACGGGAGCGGCGGGCTCCGCGGTATTCGCCAATTCGGCGAATGATTCCGCAGTCTTGTGCGATGGCGTTTCGGTAAAGATTTCCGTCTCAGTCACGGCGATCGGTTCTTCGACCATGTGGGTGGCCGGAATTGCCACGAAATTTTCAAGGGTGGGCGAGACGGAAACTTCCGCCACCGCAACCGGTTCCTCAATCACGTGAGTTGCTGCAATCTCGACAAAATTCTCGACGAGCGGCTCTTCAATGGTCGGCTCTGCGGAAATGTGCTCCGCCGCTTCCGTCACCAACGGCTCTACGTCTTCCGCCGGTAGATCCAGGTCATCGCTCGTTTCCGTGACACTCGAATAAACTTCAGGCGCAATCGTCTCCGGCACAAAATGGGCTTCGACGGGCGCCTCGGCTTCGATCTCCGCGATCGCGGTCGATTCGGTCTCCACTTCAATCGGCGTGACATGCGATTCCGCGACGGCTGCCGTATTTACTACTTCTTCAGTCGGGGCGTGCGATTCCTTCGCCGACTCAATCGGCAGTTCCCATTCGAGCTCCGGCAGGGGTTCCACTTCAACGGAGGTCACAGGTTCCACAACGGGGGGTGCCGCGTTCGTCTCGGCGACCGGGGCGATCTCCACCACTTCTTCTTCCACGCGTGGTTCCATCGGATACAGGTCGTTCAGATCGGCCGACTCCTCATCGTCCGCCAGATCGCGCGGTGAATAGGTGGCGGCGGCGCGAGCCGGTGGCGAATCGTAAACGTCCGCAAATTCTTCTTCCGTGATTTCGTCCGCCGTCGATTCTTCCGGCACCTCGGTAACCGCTTCAAGAGTCGCATCGAAAACGGGGGCAGTCGGAATTGGCGCGATGGATTCTTCCGACGGAAGCTCAACCGTCTCATCCAGCAATTGCGGCTCGGCGAATTGATCGGCCATGCGGGGCCGTTCAATCGCCGGCTTCGATAATTCCTCTTCCTCGCGACGCTTGCCCCACCCAAACCAACCGCGACGTTTTTGCGGTTTTTCAGCAGCCGATTCTGTTGGCAATTCCTGAACCGCCGCCTCTTCTTCAACCACCGGCACTTCGGCAACCGGCGCAATCGCATCGGCAAATTCCAACGGCGGCACTTCTTCGGCAACGGGCTCCCACTCCGCCTCTGCCGCAGTCTCTTCGACGACCACTTCCTCCGGTGCCTGGACCTCGTCAACCGTTTCAACTTCCGAAACCGACCAGTCTTCTTCGACAGCCGTGGGTTGCTCAGTCACAAACGCTTCAAGCCCGTGAACCATCGGCGTCGCGGTGACTTCTTCAACCGGCGGCGCTTCGTCGATCGCAATTTCCTCCAACGGCAGTTCATCCACTTCAATCGGCGCTTCATCCACCACCGCAATCGGCGTAGGCGCAACCGGTCGAATGGAATGCCGCTGCTCCGCGCTGCGGGCCAGTTCCATCGCCTCGCGCGCCGCCGCCTGCATTTCCGTGCCGGTGCCGCTGGAACTCAGCTTCTCGCCGATCAGGTTCTCACCGATCAGCATCTGCGGTTTCACCGCATCGGCCTCGTCCGATTCTGCCGCGACGGGAATTCGATCGGAGCGGCGCTTGTCCGCACCGGCTTTCTTTTCATCGACCGCCACAGGGATCGCCACCGTGTCCCCGGGAGAGATGGCTGCCAACCCGTTGTCCAAATCGGCATCGATATCAAAGTCAGTTTCATTGGCGTGAAGCGGATCGGAATGCTCGGATGGCGTAACCACTCGGCTCAGCGACAGCGGTTCGCCCGCCTCAACCGGCAACGGCAATTCATGATGCGATTCGCCGGAACCCATCCCCGATCCCAGTCCCGAACCCACCAGCGGCGCGGTGCCGACAAGGTCTTCAAATTCATCCACTTCCGCCGGCATTTTTTCAGCCAGAATGGCATCGTAGCGCAGCGGGGTTTCACCGATCGTGACCGTATCCCCGAATTGCAGTTCCTGTTGGCGCACCGCCTGGCCGTTGACGTAGGTTCCCGTTCGCGAGCCCAGATCGCGAACGTAGCGCCGCCCGCCCATGGAAAAAATGACTGCGTGCGCCGTCGAGCAGGTGTCTTCCACCAGCGAGATATCGCAACTGGGCCGTCTGCCGATGAGCATGACGCGCTGGTCGATCACGAGCGGGAAATCCGCCCCCTGGACCGCCAGTTGCCCGGCGGCGGTGTCATCGGGCCGTGCTTTTTGCTTCATTCCCGCAGCGGCTTGGAACTGAAACGTGAACGACCCGAGCTTGATCATGTCGCCATCGATCAGGTCGGCTTCGCGAACCTGCTGCCCGTTGACATACACATGAGTACGGCTGGCGAGATCGCGAATGTAAACTTTTCCCTCATGGCTGATCAACAGCGCATGGGCCTTGCTGATCTGCCGGGAAAGCAGGTGCAGATGTGCGTTATGCCGCGACCCGATCAAAGTCACCGGTCGCATGAGAGGGATCGGTGGTTTGCCGGCGTGATGCCCGAGCGGAATGAGCGCCGGCCAAGGAGTCTGCCCCGCCGGTTGAACCTTGGCGACCTTACCCGACGAAGACCCCGAAGAGCCTCCGGAAGAGGTTCCCGATGTAGATCGCTGCGACTTTCCGGATAGATTCAGTGCCATCGTTCAGTACCCGCTGTCAAAGCCCGGACTCGCGGCCAACCACTGCGGTGCGCACGCGATCCATCTCACAAACCACAAGTCCGATCCATCGTCTCCACACCACCGCCGCTCGTATACACAACGCCTTTAAAGAGCGGAAGTTCACCGCGTTCAAGGGACGATTCCATGGGTGATGCGGGATGTCATTCTAACATAGCATCGACGCCGGGAAACAACTTGTACGCGTGTTTGTGACGAATCGGGATTATAGGTCGTCTATGCCGCCACCTGCAAAATCGGCACAATCAGACACGCCCTTAACTTTCTTGCCGTGTGAAACGACTGTATCATTTGGACGGCGGTTCCGACGAACCGCCCACTGCCTCACGGTTCGACAAAGGAAAAAGCAATGCAACGACGAGAATTTCTCACCGCCACCGCGATCGCCGCAGTTGGATTAGTCACTAAGGTCTCCCCGGTTCAAGCCGCGCCGCCCACCACACGCCAGATGTTCGAGCTGCGCACCTATCATTTCGCGACGGCCGATAAACAGCAGGCTTTTGAGCAGTTCCTGGAACAATCCGCCGTTCCCGCGCTCAATCGGGCGGGGGTTGAACCGGTGGGTGTCTTCAAGACGGTGGCCGCCGAAAATCCGGGATTGAAGTTGACGAGCGACCCACTCGAGCTGCGATTGCTGCTTCCGCATCCCACGATCGACTCAGCGATGACGCTTGAATCCCGATTGGCCGCCGATGAAGCGTTTCAAACCGCCGGGAAAGCGATTCTCCACGCTCTGAAATCCGACGCCGCTTTCATCCGCTACGACAGCACGCTGCTGCTGGCGATGGAAGGCGCTCCGCATCTGGTGCCACCGCCGAAAACCGAAACGCGGATTTTCGAGCTTCGCACCTACGAGAGCCCGAATGAGGAGCGCGCCAAAAACAAGCTGGAGATGTTCAACGCCGGCGAGTTCGCCGTCTTCACGAAAGTCGGCATGCCGGGCGTTTTCTTCGGCGGCGCAATCATCGGGCAAGGCCTGCCACAACTGACCTACATGGTCGTCCACAATGATCTCTCGGAAGTGAAAAAGAACTGGGGCGCGTTCGGCAAAGACCCCGATTGGGCCAAGCTGAAATCGGGTGCAGGTTATAAGTACAACGTCTCGAAGGTGATCTCGACGTTCATCCGACCTGCGAAAGGATCGCAGATTTAGGTTGTTCAATCTTTAGGAACCAGACAAGCTTCAACCACGCCGGGATCGGAGCCGCAGGCGACGACCCGGATTCCGTATCGCCCTTTGCAATACGATGAAGCGGCCGAATCCTGATTATTTAGCCGTCTCGCTTGCGAGACGGCCAAATAATATTGTGGTTGACGCGCATGGAAACCCCGTGCGTTTGTCCGCACGGTATCGTCAATCAAATAATGCGTGGAAGAAAATTGCGTCGCGCAATAATAGAACAACGCCCCACGGAGAAGTTATGAAAACCCTGGCATATTCCATTTCGCAGGCCATTCTTCTATTGATGCTCTCCAACATAACTGTCTCGGCACAGGACCAGCAACCCCGCGCCGTTCGCACCGAACCGCCCGCCCGCCGAACGAAAATTCCTGACGGCGTCCGGGCGGAACTCGATCTGCCGTATGCCGACACCGACAATCCCCGACAGCAGTTGGATCTGTTCCTTCCCCAATCTCCGAAGAGCGACAAACTTCTGCCGGTCATCGTCTTCATTCACGGAGGCGCGTGGCGGATGGGAGACAGGCGATCGGGGTGGGGAATGATCGCCCCGCCGGTGCAGCGCGGTGACTATGCGGGGGTGTCGGTCGGCTATCGATTGAGCGGCGAAGCGATCTGGCCGGCTCAGATTCACGATTGCAAGGCGGCGATCCGATGGGTGAAGGGGAATGCCCGGAAATACCATCTCGATCCCGACCGAATCGGCGTGATCGGCACTTCAGCCGGTGGGCATCTGGTGGCCATGCTTGGCACGAGCGGTGAGGTGAAGTCGCTCGATGGGAAACTCGGTCATTTTCTCACGGAAAATGCACGGATCGCCTGCGTGGTGGATGAATTCGGGCCGACGGATTTGCTCGCCATGGGCGGATCGCACGTCAATCCCGATTCACCGGAATCGATCCTGATCGGCGGCGCGGTTCAGGAGCGGAAAGAAGCCGCGCAGAACGCGTCGCCCATCAGTTTCGTGGCGGCTGACAATCCACCCTTCCTGTTGCTGCACGGCACGAATGATCCGGCGGTTCCGTTCGATCAATCGGAACGATTGTTCGCAGCCCTGAAGAAGGCCGGCGTCAATGCGACGTTCGTTCCCGTGGTGGGCGCGGGGCATGGAAACTTCGCCTCGCCGGAAGTGCCGGAGAGGGTGCAGCTTTTTTTTGACCGGTACCTGCGCGGGGCCGATGTTGCCATCTCCAGCGAACCGATCAAACCGCCGGCGCCGCGAAAGCTTCCGTAGGAAGGCGAGCCGTCATACGGCTTCGCCTCACACGCAACGGATGAAAAAAGGCGGCTGGAGGGCGGCAGTCCTCTGCGGCTGCGGCGGCGGTCGAGGACCACCGGTTCCTCAATAATCCAACCCACCCCGCAACTGCGGACGCTTTTTCTTCGGCCCCACCGGCGCGGCGGCAGAGGCCACCGCTTCGGCAGCTTGCGTTTCCACCGCGCGTTTCAGCGACAAAGACATCCGCCGGGCGGTTTTGTCGATGTCCAGAATATGAACGCGCACTTCCTGGCCCACGGTCACGATCTGGCTGACCGCCCGAACGTCCCGGCTTGAGAGCTCTGAAATATGGATCAGCCCCTCCAGGCCGGGTTCCAATTCCACGAACGCTCCGAAATCCACCACGCGGGTGATACGGCCCGTGGCGTTCGTCTCGACGGCATACTTGTCCGCGACATTCGACCATGGATCAGGGCCGGCTTGCTTAAGGCTGAAACTGATTCGCCGCCCTGCCGGGTCGACTGACAGAACCAGCAGCTTAACCGTGTCCCCTTCCTTCACCACATCGGATGGATGGCGAATCCGCTGCCAGCTCATCTCGCTGACGGGGAGCAATCCCTCGACGCCTTCTTCCACTTCGATGAACGCGCCGAAACTCTCAACCT
Organism: Humisphaera sp.; assembly: GCA_025351525.1. GTDB lineage: Bacteria > Planctomycetota > Phycisphaerae > Tepidisphaerales > Tepidisphaeraceae > JANXVV01. Next base: position 13,639 of record JANXVV010000045.1, read on the forward strand.
TGGTCACGCGGCCCGTAATGCTGGTGCCGACGCCATATTTGGTGCCGGCTTCTGCCCACGGATCGGTCCCGCGCGCCTGCTTTAAACTCAACGCCAGCTTGCCGGTTTCGCGATCGATGCGGACAATCTTCACATCCAGCACATCGCCGATCTTCACAAACTCGTTCGCGTTCTGCCGCCCGCGCTTGAAGGTCATTTCGCTGACGTGGACCAACCCATCCACACCGCCGAGGTCGACGAACGCGCCGAAGTCCATCACGCTGCGCACCGTGCCGCGGCGAATCTGACCCTCGGCCAGTTCCTCCATCAGCTTCTTCTTCTGCTCCTCCTTCTCGCGCTCCAGGATATTCCGCCGCGAGACGATCAGGTTCTTCGCCCGCGCATCGAACTGCGCCACCTCCACCGTCATTTTCTTACCGACATAGTCCGCGAAATCCGGCACGTGAAACAGCTCGACCTGGCCCGCCGGCATGAACGCCCGCATCGCCTTGATCTCCAGTTCCAGCCCGCCCTTGTTGCTGCCGGTGACCGTCGCCTCGACGATCTGCCCGACCTCCAGATTCTCCCAGCTCACGTTCGTCATCGTCGCGCCCTGGCGACTCAAGAGCAGCAGCCCTTCACTCTTGTTGTATTTGTCGACGTTGAAGTCCATCTCATCGCCTACCTTCGGCTCCTCGCCGTCGAGGAACTGCAGGCGCGAGACGATGCCCTGACTCTTCCCGCCGAAATCGACGAAGATGTCATCGCGGTCGATCTGCACGATCCTCCCCCGCCGCACCTGTTTCGCGCTTTCGCTCGGAACCGCCCCCTCCTTCTGCGGCACCAGCGGCTTGTCGCTGTAGAGCTCCTGCTCCGACAGCCCGCTCAGCGCCGCCTCCACCTCCCGATCCAGCGCGGTGTCGCTATTGGGACGGAACTTTTCTTTGTACAGATCATCATGCGGTTGCTTAGACATCTTTCCTCTCGACAAGTAGAAGTCGACCATGATACAGGACTCTGGCAATAGGTGCCAATGCACTGATCCGATTCCGGCAATAAACCCAGGGCCATCGCATTTGGAATTTCCGGTCCCCTCCCCCCGGTAATCCGGGGGGAGGGTTAGGGTGAGGGGTCTTGCATTTTTCTTCCGCCGAGTCGAGAAATGCATCGTCTTCTCGCGACAAAGAAAGGCCCCTCACCCTAACCCATGAATACATGGGGGGAGGGGACCGGAAAGCCAATTGCCATCGCCCTGCGCGCTTACACAATCGCATCGAAAGTTCCATGAATCATCGCGGTTTCACATTGGTCGAGATGCTGCTGGCGACCATTCTCGCCGGCCTGCTGATGGGCGGCGTGCTGTTGATGACCACCGCCATCGGTCGCGATCGCGCGCGGGTATCCGCCGATGAATCCCAGCCGCGCGGCGTGGGGCTCATCGATCAACTCCGCTGGGATCTCACCAACGCCACGACCATGGCCCAGGCCGACAGTGGCCGCGCGCTGATCCTTACGGGACACGGTGGTTTGAACGGTCAGACCC
>JANXVV010000080.1 GCA_025351525.1 Humisphaera sp.
CGGATCGTTACGAGCCGCGTGCGGTCAAGCGGCGGTCCAAGCCGATCGCACTGCTCACCGTCCCGCGACCGAAGGCCAAACGCCGGCTGGCAAAGTCTGTAGGGGCAAAATGTTAACGCTTCGGGAAGTGCCATTCGTGACACTCATCAATAGTGATGTCGTGAGGATAAATAAAAGGTGACACTCATCAATAGTGATGTCGTGAGAATGGTGAGAGGACGCGAAAACGGTGATGCGGCGGGTTCGCTGAGTACGATCCAGCCTCCCAATTGTATCCCCGTATCCGCGTCTCGCGTTTGCGGCCCGTCCATCATCCCACGCGTCTTTTCGCCGCTCTCAGCAACTCGCTCACCCACGCCGAAAACGACTTGCCTTCGCGTTTGGCGCGAGCGTGGGCTTTAGTCAGAAGTTTCGGGTCGGAACAGAAACGGGGACGCAGCTAGTCGATCCGCGAATTTCAGTGCCTTTGGTCCCTCAACCATTACCGAGCATCGCCATTTAAACATCCAACCTCGATCAATACAATTCACCACGAAATCAATAAAAGTAATTTAATCGGTTAAAAAGTGTAACATTTTGTAACAAAACGTAACATTCGGCGTGACGTGGGAACGGCCGGTACGAAGGGACGTCAGAAGATTCGCCCGCCTCTTATTCATCATCGGATTTCGGCGGTGTTTCTGCTTCACCTCACAACAGCCTATGCCCCTTCCCCCTCGGCACCAGCGTCAGAATCTTCTCGATGATTTGTTCCACGGAAATGCCCTCGGCCTCGGCGTTGAAATTCAGAACCAGCCGATGACGCAGGACCGCCGGCGCGACGGCTTCGATATCTTCGATCGTCACGTACAGCCTCCCCCGCATCAGCGCGCGGGCTTTGCCGGCCAGGATCAAGAATTGCCCGGCTCGGGGGCCGGCGCCCCAACTGAGCCAATGGCGGACGAAGTCGCTGGCGCCGGGTTCGTTGGGCCGCGTCATCCGCACGATCTCCAGCGCGAATTGAAACACGTGATCTCCCACCGGCACGCGGCGGACGATTTCCTGCAGGCTGCCGATCTGGGCGGCGGTGAGAATGCGATCGATCGCGGGCAACGCCGCGCCGGTCGTCCGCTTCAGCACTTCCAGTTCCTCATCGCGGCTGGGGTAATGAACGGTGACCATGAACATGAATCGATCGAGCTGCGCTTCGGGCAGCGGATATGTGCCCTCCTGTTCGATCGGATTTTGGGTGGCCAATACGAAGAACGGGTCGGGCAGATCGTAGGTTTTGTTGCCGGCCGTCACTTGCCGTTCCATCATCGCCTGTAATAAGGCAGCCTGGGTTTTCGGAGGGGTTCGGTTGATCTCATCGGCCAAGAGCAGATTCGTGAAGGTCGGGCCTTTCAGGAATTCGAATCGACGGCGACCGGTTTCGGGGTCTTCCTGCAAAATATCGGTGCCGGTGATGTCGCTGGGCATCAGGTCGGGCGTGAATTGGATGCGATGAAAGGTGAGATCCAGTGCGCGGCCGAGGGTGGAGATGAGCAGGGTTTTGGCGAGACCGGGAACGCCCTGCATGAGACAGTGGCCACGCGCGAAGAGGGCGATGAGGAGTTCCTCGATCACCTGCGTCTGGCCGACGATGATTTTACCGAGTTCGGATTGAAGGCGCAGATAGGAGTCGGCGAGGAATTTGGCGGAGGTGAGATCGGCGTCGGTGGGGTCTTCCATGGGAATGAGTTATTGAGTCTTTTGAAAAATGGGTGGCATGGGCGTCTCGCCCGTGCTTTTCGACCGAAGAAATGCATGGGCGGGACGCCCATGCCACCGTAAGAAAATGCCTCAAGGCTTCTGCAGTGTGATCGACGTGATTCCCAGCGGATCGCCTTTGTCCGTCGCATCCCCGGCCCGACGGCGGAAACGAATCCCGACGTAGCGAGGCTTCTCGGGCGAGAGCAGATGAGGCCCGGCATACAGTCGTTGACCGGCGGTCTCCACGATCACCGTATCGCGATTCAAGATCAGTTTGACGGGGATTTCACGGAGATTCGCGAACTTTTCCCCGCGCGGCACGGCATGGCCATCCGCTAAAAAGACGCGGGCTTCACCGCCTTTGAACTGCCATACCACCGCGTGCCCGCCCGCGCCGTTTGCGGGGGTGATCGGTTCATCGCTGACCAGAATTTCGGCGATCCCGTCATCGGTCGACTTCATCGCATGGGCCGTCACATCCACTTCGAGCAATCGATCAGCCGGGATGTCGGCGGAGGAAATCAACCCCCCGAATTTGTAGCTCGTCGCATCGGCGGTGGCCGGCAAGGTGGCGGGGCGAAGCTCGTTGGATTTGGAGATCAACGGCAGCTCGCCGAAGGTCGTCCAACCCTCGGGCGGCAACGGTACGGTCCCGGTCGGACTTGCAAAATTCGCGGCCAGGAATTTATTGCCGAAGATTTTCAAGCTCAGATCCTCGATCGCCTGCTGCTGCGGACTGGACCCTTTGAATAAAAAGAACCCGATCGTCACCACCACCGCCAGGATCGCACCGGCGGCGATCAACGCGATCAGATTCGCCGTCGGCATTCCACCGGACGGGTTGCCCTGCTCTTCAATTCCCGCAAGCACTTTGCGCGTGAATCCCGCGCCCGCCCGCACGCCGCGATAGTCCTTGCCGGACTCCAATCGCTCGCGGGCGGCGTACAGCAGCGTGTAGTCGTCGATGTTCTGTTCCGACTCCCGCAGCAACTTCACCGCCTGATGCCATTCCGGGCTTCCCGGCCCGCTGCGCAGCGCATCCGTCAACAACGTCATGAACTGCTCGGATTGGAGGTCGGTGGTTTCAGCCATGAATCATTGTTCGTTAGTGGTTGATTGTCCGTTGTCAGTGGTCCGTTGTCCGTTGTCAGGAAACTCAGTCTGGACTTTCTTTACAACTGACAACGGACCGCTGACAAATTACAGCTCATCATCCTTCGACGGTTCCAGTTTCCCATTTCGCTCGATGGGGACGCCACCGATCATACCGGCCAGTTTTTTCAGGCCATGAAACATGCGGGATCTCAGCGTGACGGCTTTGGTGCCGGTGATCTCTTCCATCTGGGCGTAAGATAAATCCTGGAAGATTCCCAGCACGATCACTTCCTTCTGATCGGTCGGCAGACCATCGAGCGCCTTAAGCACTCGCGCGATCTCCTCCTGCTTTTCAAGATTATCCGTGGCTCGAGTGGCCACCTGATACGGGTCGCCGCTTAATTCCACGCCTTCCAGATTGAGCTCGGTGATGTTGCGCACCGGGCTGCGCTTTCGGCGTCGTGCGCTGTTGATGGCCAAATTTCGTGTGATCGTGAACAACCACGTCGACAGTTTTTGCGGGTAGCGGTAGGTCGGCGCGAATCGAAACGCCCGAAAAAAAACTTCCTGGCCGATGCTTTCGACATCTTCCAGATTGCCGAGCATTCGATAGAGGTATGAAAGGACGGAAGAGCTGTAGCGTTCGTAAATAATGGAGAAAGCCGCCTTGTCTCCCAACTGGGTGCGGCGCATGAGGTCTTCATCGGACGCCTTGCCGAGCACCACGGGCTGAAGATCGGTCGGCTCATCGCTCACGGATTTCGCTCCTTTGACGACGGACTTCGCAGCCGGTTTGGATGGCGTTTTCTTTTCAGCACGTCGCTGCATCGGCCATCCAGACAAAAGCCCGCGGAACTAACAGCCAGAGCCGGGTCGCGACTCGAGCGAGTGGCGGACAATCGTATCGGGGGATGCGGTGGCGCGTCAATCGGGTGCGGTAAGCAACTTGCATCTAAGCCGGGGTGAGAGTCTTCTACTTCGCCGATAACGCCGACAAAGCACAGAAATGAATTACCTGGTTTGGAACCAAAGTAGGATTTCGCCGCTTTGCAAACCGAGACGCCGTCGTATGAAAGTGACGTGGCGGTCTGATAAAGTAAGCAAACGGCAGTGCTCAATTTCGCCCCTGGTTACAAAGTGAGAGATCGAAGGTAAATCAATGGCTTTGAAAATCATCGTTCGCGATCTGAAGAAAAGTTACGGCCCGCACGAAGCGGTGCGGGGGGTTTCGCTGGAGGTCGGGGAAGGTGAAATCGTCGGGCTATTAGGCCCCAACGGTGCGGGAAAGACCACCACGCTCGAATGCGTGATCGGCCTTCGCCGCCCGGATGCGGGCACCATTCAACTCTGCGGAATCGATGCGCTGGCGGAGCCGGAAAAGGTCAAGGAGCTCATCGGTGCGCAGCTTCAGGCGACGGCGCTGCAGGACAAAATCACGCCGCGCGAAGCACTGAGATTGTTCGGCGCGTTCTACGCAAAGTCCGCCAGGGTCGAGGATCTAATCGAACGGTTCTCCCTCGGTGAAAAAGCGGATGCTTCATTCGATTCATTGTCCGGCGGGCAGAAGCAACGGCTCGCCCTGGCGCTGGCATTCGTCAATGATCCGCAGGTGCTTTTTCTGGATGAACCCACGTCGGGGCTCGATCCGCAATCCCGCCGCGAGTTGCACGGGTCGATCGAGAAAATGCGCGGCGAGGGGCGCGCCGTGCTGCTGACGACGCATTACATTGAGGAGGCACAGCAACTGTGCGACCGAATCGCGATCATCGATCATGGGCGAATCATCTCCACGGGAACGCCCGATGAGCTGATCGCGAACGCGAAAACGCTTCCGTGCATTTTGCTGCAGACGAGCAAGCCGATCGAAGCAAAAAGGGTTGAAAATCTGCCGGGGGTGCAGTCGGCCAAGTGGAACGTCGATCGCGGGGAGATGAAGACGAACCATGTCAGCCGCACGGTGATCGAGCTTGTGAAGATGATTGGGGCGGAGGGGAATGAACTGGTGGACCTGCAAATTCGCAAGCCATCGTTGGAGGATGTGTTCATTGAATTGACGGGGAGTTCGTTGAGGGATTAGGGAAGACTTGTTTGCCCGCATGGTTGGGTTTGCGAGTACTGCTGGATGTGCGAATCAACGGCACTCGCTTCAGGAAATGTGCTATGAAATCAACGCCCCGTCAGAAAAGATTTTCCCGGTGCCGTTGGGATGGAACAGGTCAGTTCCGAGGGTTTGAGTAAATAAATTGAGGTTTCCCGCCTCATTTCCACGTTGTGCTTTATTGTCCAGCATTCCCGCACCGTTCAGTGGATCGCCTGGTTGACTGTCATTGAGTGAAGGATCGCCGGACAAGGGAATCGCGAGATCGTCGCTATTGGCGGAACCACCGCCGGGGGCAATTCGCTTGAGCGTTGGGGTGTTCAGGAGGGAATCATAATCCCCATTGACGATGATTGATCCGTCAGGCAGAGGTAGATAGGCGTAGTAACGATTGATATCCCCATGCAAACGGTCGTAGACACCGCTTAGGCCGAAAGCGATTTCCCCACCGGCAAAATCATGACGGGGCGTTCCGTTGGGGTTCAACTGTTGTAGTCCGAAATCCACCCAAATAGAGGAATTGCTCGGATCGGGTGCATAATAGTCGGTGACGACCAGCAGGTTACCGTCCGGTTCAACGATGATTTGATCCGTGGAGAGGGTTACTCCGACCGGCGTGGGTACAGCGAGATTGACAAATCCATCGGCACCGAATGCTGAGTCGGGCTTGCCGTCCAAACCGATCCGTTGGAGTATTTTATGATCGGTCGGAATAATGGCCATGCCATTGGGTTGAGCGAACAAAGGCTGCTGGAAAACGTTATTCGTGAAAACGTCATGCTTGGACAGCGTATCTCCGCCGGCATTCAAGGTAATTTGAAATATATCCGTCACACCCTCGAAAACCGTTGGGTCGAAATACAACCCGTTCACATAGGCAACGATGCTTCCATCCGGCAGTTGAGCGGCGTCTTTTAGTACCGCGAGATAAGGCTGATCGAAATTTAAACCAAAATCGACGCCATGCATTCCACCCTTTCCGAACGATCCATCGGGGGTGCCGTCGGGATTCCATCGCTCCAGCAGGTAGCCCGTCGCCGGATCGTGCAAACCGACGTTATTGTAAGTATTGTAAAGCACCTCCAATTTTCCATCCGGCTCGATCCAGGCGTGAAAACCAACCGCCGCATTGAGCGAATCGACGTAACCGTAATTGTCGATCTCAATCCGGCCCTGATCGCCAAAACCTAAGTCGGCCAAACAATTTTTATCCAGTCGCTGAATAATAAGTTGTGCTCCAAACGGCTTGGATGATAGCCACTCCGAAATGAGAATGATTTTTCCATCGGCCTGTGGAAGGAGGGTACCGGATCGAATATAGGCATTGTTCTGCGCATTAAAAATTGTGGACACGCCGTGCAAACCAAAAGATGAATCCAGCACGCCGCCTTTGGTGAAGCGAGCCAATTGAAGGTCGGAGGCGCCATTCGCAGAAAAAGTTCCAATCGTTGCGGCGTAAAACGTGCCATGAGGTCCTGCGGCCATGGCGTCGAATCCACTGATGGAATCCGATGGAAGATCATTGGAAAAACGAAGGGTCGCTTGTCCCTCGTTTCCGAAATGTCGATCGAACTGCAAAGTGGCTTGGGTCGCCGAAAACAACAACCGGGGCTCCAATGCTTCGAACCAAACAAGCGATAAAAAACCTGCTTCGTCTGCCGGATATTTCGGCAAAGCACAATTCTGTTTTGAACTTCGGGAGGCTGATTTCGCCTGGATGATTCCCGCCTGATTATTTCTCATGGAATGTCTCTGCCCGATGCACACGCCTCATTCGCGAAAAAAACCGACTCGTGTACGAGCCGAATATGTTTCTGCTTCGGTAATGGCAGTCACTATGATACCGCAACAGATTTTGGGATACAAGAAAAATCTTGGAACAGGTGGATATCGGACGGAGGGTGTAAAGCTCTTTCTTGGCGATCCACGGTTTAAGCGGTCTGCAGACTGTCATCCTGAGAGCTTGGTCACCGTCGCCAGGAAAATGAGTCGCACTCGTGAACGGATGGCGCTTGGCCTTTTAGAAATGGCTGATCTTCCCCACCCCCGACTGGCGCGCCTCGGCGGCCACCTGAACGGCAAGGGCGACGGCCCGCCCGGCTGGTTTACGCTATGGCGCGGCTGGGAAGCGCTCCGCCTAATGATTCAGGGAGCCGAAGCAATGAGGGGAGAGAGATGTGAATAAAGGGAAGGCGAGACGCCCATGCCACCTCGATTCATTTATTGATCTTTCCCGCTGCCATTCCCCTCCGCCTGCCCCGGTGCCTTCGGCGTGAACAGCACATGCCCCACCCGCCTTTTCTGCAACACCGTTTGAACATTCGCCACGAAATTTCCCATCAGCACCGCATCCCCCGGCCTTGGCCAACGGCCCAGTTGTTTGGTGATGTAACCGCCCAGCGTGTCGACGCCTTCGGTGTCCATCACCGGTAATTTCAACTGTTCGCGCAGCTCGTGCATCGGGTACAAACCGCTGGTGCGGAAGTTTGCGCCTTCGGTGACGAACGCCGAAGGCTCGGCTTGATCGAATTCGTCCTCGATTTCGCCGACGATTTCTTCGATCACGTCTTCGAGCGTCACGATGCCGAGAGTTGCGCCGTATTCATCGACGACCACCGCCAGGTGAATGTGCATTGTCTGAAACTGGCGCAGAAGTTTCGGCACTGCGAGCAGTTCGGGGACGAACATCACCTCGCGCTTGATATGGCGGAGGTCGATATCGCCGGAACCGATCACATGAATGGCCGAACCGGGCAGGCCGTCGGCGATGGCGATGACTTCGTCGCCGTGTTTTTCATCGGTGAAGCGCAGTCGGCCGGGCATCAGGTTCAGGTGGGTGAAGAGATCCTTCATGTGGACGAGGCCGACGACGTGATCGATGTCGCCGTCGCAGAGGGGCAGGCGGGTGTACTCGCTTTTTTGGACGGTGCGGAGCACTTCACCGATCGGTTGGCCGAGCATCAGATAGTCGACTTCGGTGCGCGGGGTCATGATCTGGCGGACTTTGAGCGAGCCGAATTCGAAGGCGGATTGCAGCAGTTCCTCGCGGCCTTTGGTGATGGTGCCATGGCGGGCGGCTTGGGCGAGCAGGCCGCGCAATTCCTGTTCTGAATGCGGCAGTGTGTGGGCGGCGGAGCCCATTTTCATGCCGGTGAATCTCAGCACCATGTTCGTCACCGCGTTCAGCAGCCAGATCACGGGGTAGAAGACGATCGTGAAAAAAGTCAACGGCAGGCTGAGGGCTTCCAGGATTTTGTCGCCGTGCTGGATGGCCCAGTTTTTGGGGGCCTGTTCGCCCAACACGATGTGGAGGACGGTGTTGATCGCCAGCGCGATGGCAAACCCGACGATGTGCGTATCGTGGTTCGACAGATGCAGCCAAAGCAATGGCCGGGCTAAAATTTGGGTGACCACCGGTTCGGTGACCGCCCCGAGGGCCAGGCTGGCCAGGGTGACGCCGAGTTGGCAACTGGAGAGGTAGAGATCCAGCTGGCGTTTGATTCGGAGGGCCAAGCGGGCGAAGAGGCGGGTTTGCGATTCGGTTTCCAACCGGGTCAGCCGTGCGCTAACGGCGGCGAACTCGGCGGCGACGAAGAACCCGTTGAGGGCGACCAATGCGAGCGTCGCCATGATTTTCCAGAAGAGATCCACGATGATCTTCTACTCGCGACAGGCGGGAAGTGGAAGCGGGGTCGCAAGGCGGCTAAATAATACGGAATGTGCAAACGACGGGGCCGCTCGCGTGTCCCTATAATAGACTTATCTCGCGGAAGGAAATCGCTATGCCCGAACTCTATTCAAAATTGCGTTCATCGACTGCCAAAAAGCTGCTCGCCGCCATTCTGGCGTTGGGGCTGCCGGCGGGCTCCGCACCGGCCTATGGTGATGGGCCGCAGCGGGCGTATGACGATGCGGATGCACGGGTGCGGGCGGTGCAGTATTCGCTGGACCGGGACAAAACCGATCTCGAAGCGGCCCGGCGGCGGGTCGACTCGATCACTGCCGCCCGCGAGAAGCAACTGAACGATCTTTCGGCGATGCGGTTGGGCGGCGACGGGCAGGCGGATCACGTCAAGGCCGATCTGGACAAGGCCACCCAGGATCAGGCACGCTTGCGCGATCAGTTGCAGTCGATTCAGAAAAACGCGGAAGCCGCCAAGGCGAAGATCGATCCGATTCACACGGCGGCGCTGGCGAAATTTGAATCCACCGATTCTTTCAAAACCACTTTCGCCGGTTTCGATAAAGCCCGGCAGGAATTAAAAGTGCCGACGGATGCGGTGTTGGATCAATTGGCACAGACGCGGGAGTTCCAGGATCTGGTCGCCGCCGCCCGAACCGCGAAGGCGAACGAAGATAAACTGCGCGATGACAAAACCGCCGACCCCAAAGCACTGGCGATCGCGGGCGATGCGTTCATCGCTGCGGACAACAAGGTGCAGGATCTGGAAGAAAAAGCGTTGACGGCGGACCCGAAAATCGAGGAAGGCCGAAAGCGCGTCGATGCGGCTCAGGCCACTCTCAAGCAGATGCGCGATCAGATGGAGCAGGATCTGTTGAAGGAGCCCGCGTTTGCCGCTTCGGTCGAGGAGATGCACAAGCAGCAAGCCGCCCTGGATGCGGCGATGGCGGACTTGAAGAAGCTCGATGGGCAAGTCGCGGATTTGCGCGGCTCGACCGACAAGCAACCCGCCGTGCCGCAGGATAATCGCGTGGCTTTGCGAGAGATGGAAAGCAAGCTGGATACGATCAACAGCGATCTTGCCCAGGCTCGCCAGGATGTCGGCAAGTTTGAATCTCGACTGCAGGAGGACCAGGACGGCTTGAACTACGCTCGCCGCGACCGGGACAATGTCGGTCAGGATGTGGGAACGGTTCGGCCACCAGTGGGCGATGTCACCGTATACGATTCGCGGCCGGTCTATGTGTCCCCAGACCCTGTGATTGTTTACGCGCCGCCGGTCTATTACGGGTCCAGCTACTACGGGCCAAGCTACTATGGGCCAAGCTACTACGATGGCGGATTCAATGTGTCGATCGGATACGGTTATCACCCGAGCTACTATTCCGATCGCTATTACGACAACCGCTATTATTCCAATCACTACTATTACAATCGTTACTACTACGGCGGTCACGAGGATTGGCGGGATCGGGACCGCAGCTATCGCGATCGTGTCAGCGATGACCGGAATGACCGCTCGCGCGATCGCGGCGTGACGGATCAGTCCAGCTATCGCAATCAACTGAATGCCCGGGATTCGCGAACGTCGGTCGATCACCGGACAAGTCAGGACAATAGCGCGGCGAGAACCGCGCGGGATCTGCACACGCCGCCGGCGAAGGACGAGGTTCGGCATTCGGCGGGATCGGACAATTCATCGCGAAGCAACCCCGTTCGCCCGCCGGAAGATGTTCACGGTCGCCGGGTGACCGAGACGCCGGCTCGGACTGAACCCAAGCCAGCGCCGGAACCCAGCCGCGCTCCCCGCAGTTCCCATGTGGATGCCCCCTCGCCGCAGGCCAAACCGACGCCGCGACCGCAGGAAGTTCCGAAGCAGCAGGAAGCGCCTCGGCAGCAAGAGGCACCGAGACGTCAGGATCCGCCGCAGCCTAAAGAGTCGCCGCGACGGCAGGATGCGCCCCGGCCGCAAGAAGCACCGCAACGGCAGGAAGCGCCGCAGCCAAAAGAAGCGCCCCGAAAACAGGAAGCACCGGCTGCCCGGCAGCCAACAAAAGCTTCGCAAAGTGATGCCGGCGACAGTACGTCGAGATCGCATATGAAGTCGCAGTGAAACCGTTTTGATTCAACCGTCGGCCTGCGATAGACTCGTGAACTTCATGCGTTTAATCCAAGCGTCTTACGCTCATTATGTCGTGCTCATTACTATTCTCGCATACGGTACGGTAGTCCGGGCCAACCATGGCCCCGGCGCTTCCGGCGGCGGGAGTGCCACCATTTCCGGGGAGACGCTCAAGCAGGGAAATTATGAGCTTACGTTCCGCGAGGATTTCGCGGCGTTCCAACCGTTTAACTCCAGCCAGGCCGCCGAACGGGCACGGCGGGGGGGAGATTTTGATTCGCTCAATCACGGCTTCATCACCAGCGTCGATCTGGCGTATGGCATCACCCCGGATTTTCAGATCGGCGCGACGACCGGGTATTTCGTTGGCCGCGATTTTAAATCGGCTTCGTTGCAGCCCGATGGATCGGTGGAAGAGTCGAAAACAAATCCGACCGGGCTGACCGATCTGTTGCTTACGGGCAAGTATCGGATCCTGAAAGGCGCGCCGGGAAATCTGTCCATCGTCGCGGGTGTGAAAATTCCCACGGGTCGCGGCGACGTTCACCTGAGCAATTTTGAAAAGCTCAGCCCCACCGATCAACCCAGCACCGGTGCCTGGGATTTTCCTGTCGGACTCGGTTACTCCCGGTTCCTCACCTCGCGCGTGACGATGGATGCCAGTGTCTTCTACACATTTCGCACCCAACGCAATGGTTTCAAAGTCGGCGACCGCATTGATGCGGGGTTGGCGCTGGCATATCGTCTTACGGACAAAATCAAGAATTTCCCGCAGTTCAGCGTCTTTGCCGAAGTAAATGATGTCTATCTGATGAAGGACACCGTTCATCGCGAGAAGGATGCGAACAGCGGAAGCAACACGGTTTATTTCACGCCGGGCGGGCGGATTCGGTTTAATAAGAATGTAGGCCTCACCGTGGCACCGTCGTTCCCCGTGTACCAGGTGGACTATGGCGATCAGGGAAAAGTGCGGTTTAAGATGGCGGTGTCGTTGTCGTTTTCAAGTTAGAGAATTGAGAAGCAACAGGTCAATCGTAGCATGGGCTACCAGCCCATGTTTGAATTCAAACACATGGGCTGGTATCCCATGCTACGTCGATTTTCATAACCCACTGTGGAGGTCATGCAATGCGAAATTCAATTAAGCAAATGTTTGTGGCCGGCATCGCCGCCATGGCATTGAGCGGTTGTGCGGCGAATTCTTCCGCACCTGTGTTGGTTTCAACGCAAGTTGCGTCACCGAAGTCTCACGCGGAATGTCTGGTATGCAAGAAGAGTGCGGATCTGGCGTGTATCGATGTGGATGTGGATGCGAAGACGCCCTGGCTCGACTACATTGGCAAGCGCTATTATTTTTGCAGCGATGAGTGCCGGTCGGAGTTCCAAAAAAGTCCGGCAAAGTTCGTGAATACGAAGTGATTCACCGGAATGTTTAGCGGCGCGCCGAAGGCACGCGTTTTTTTCCGTGAAAGGAAATAACGCGTGCCTTCGACATTGCCGCTCCATTGACGAATGAGCATCACTCTTTAGTGGCAGGCGCCATCTTCGCCTTCTTATCCTCATTGTCCTTCGCGATGGCGGCAATGACCGGGCCGATCAAGCCCTGTCCTTCGGCCAGCATCGCCTCCGGGCCACCCAGCAAAGTCGCTCCGGGGAAGGGCGTGATGCTGCGGGTGTGCAGGCCGGTGTCATCGGTCCAGGCGGTACTGGCGGCGGGGGTCATCAGGGGCATGATTTTTTCGATCGACGGCAACACCGCCGCCGGGGTCTGCATGCCGAACATATCGGCGAAGCCCAATAATCGCGTGGCGGAGAGCAGATAAGGATAGCCCACCGGCGCGCTTCGCGACAGGTCGAAGAACGTGATCGCGGATGCGGTCTCGCCACCAAGCCGCTTTCGGGTGCTCAGAAAATCCGGGTTTTGCAGGATTGAACTGGCCGTCGGATGGTTGGCGGCGGAGACGGCGACCTGCGGGAAAAGAGCGAAGTAAAGATTCCCGTTCTTGATCGTCCACGCAGGGGTAATCAACGGCGTGTTGAGGTAGTGAACCGTCAAGCCGTCAATCGTCGCGGTGACAATATTCCCGCGCGGTTTGCCGGGCGCGGTATTCGCGTTGATCTTGTCATTGATCAGTTTTTCGAGCAGCCCCAGTGAATGTTCGAGCTTGACGGCATCGCGGGTGTGATTGATGGCGACCAATCCCAGCGGCCCCACGCCGCCGATGTTGGGGGCGGTGTAGGCCAGCCATTCGTCGCCAAGCGATTGCAGCAGATCGGTTTCGATATTCATCCCGGCCACGACATTGGCAATGGCCAGCCCCGAATTAACCTTATCAGGAATAGTAGGATCGAGCTTGCCGCCGATGGTTCGGAACATCGTCAGCAGTTTGGCGAAGTCGGCCTTGCCCGCGACGAGCATCGTCGCCGATTGCGGCACGGTGCGCAAGGCGACCTCGCTCATCGGGCCGGTGTCGATCAACTGCAGCAGACCGGTGCGGGGTGCGGGGGCCAGAATGAATCCCCGCGTGCCAAACTCCTGGCCATCAAAACCGGCGGACCAGACCATGCGCTTCAATCCGCCCAGCCCCAGGGTCTGACGAATCGCATGCCATTTACCAGCGGCCGCCGGAATGACGGTCATGGCCTGATCGACCAACGCCGTCAGCGATTCCATATCACCGTAGGCGACGAGCAGGGGATCCTTACCGACCTGCGCCATCGCGTCGATAAATTCCTTGCGGTACGTCAGCGTCGTCTTACTCTTGCCGGCCAGATCGGGGGTGACATTCCCGAGCGTCACCGCGACGATTCCCTCTTCCTCGATCGCCGTCACCGGCACCATCGAGTTGGTGAGCACCTGATCGAGATAGGTATTGACGTCTTTCTTCAGTTGTGACGCATGGCTGCCGGCTTTGCAGAGCAGGGCGATACGCGGCATGGGTTGCCCGACGTTGATGCCGTCGACCGGGCCGATATACAGAGCCGTGGGATATCGCCAGATGGAAGGGCCGAATTTGCCGAGCATTTCGCGAAACATCGCGGCGTTGCGATCCTTCTCGGCCATCTTGTCGAGCAATTTTGGAAGCGTGTCGTTGATGACCTGCGGGAACCCGGACGCATCCAGAAATGTTTTGAGACGGGACGACCCGTAAGCGGTTCCCGGTTCATCGGAACCCCGCCACCCGATGTAAAAAATCGCATCATCCGGAATGCAATCCGCCAGGGGTTGCGCCGCGCTAAAGAGCGGTGAAACCAAAATCGCGAAAACCACGACAAGCATACGGAATTTCATAGAGCTCCTGCCATTAAAAGATGTGCGTGAGTGCGGGATGTGTGAAGAAGGATTAGTGCTACAACACGACTTGTCTTGCGCGACGAAAATACCGGCAATGGGGCATCCATCGCAACCTGCGTTCTGATGAGGTCAATGAAATCTACCGCATGTCTCGTTGCATGACGGCCTTCTTCATGTTTTCGTGCTTTTGTGGTGAATCACCCGGGCTGGCGATCTCCTGCTGCAGGAGGTACGCTCACCGCATGGACATCAGCATTCCCATTGTCGGATTTATTTTCGTCTGCATCATCTTTCCGAAGATCGTGAAGACCAAGCCGCAGTTTTACATGGCGTTTGGGGTGACGCTTATTATTCTGTTGCTTAATGTGGTTGCCAACTTGACCAGCAGCGTAGCCGTCAGCACGACCGGGGGATCCACTGGATTTGCGAAATTTCTCCTGATTCTGAGGGACGTGCTTTGGATCGTCGACTTCATCCTGCTCGTGCTGGCGACGGGCGGCCTGTCTCTCAACGAATTGAGCGGGGAACTGAAAGGGGCTTACGAAGTGATGCGGCGGGGTGAAGACGTCAAAACCGTCATTATCCCCCTGACCGGTGAAAAACCGAAAAGCCGCGAAGATGCGGCGGCGGAAAGGGCGGCGCGTTCGGTTCAGATGCCGATTACGCCGAAGAAGGATGAGAGTGAACGGACCATTCCGCTGGATTGAAAAAATACGGGTGGAGACCGGCAGAGAAACGCTTGAAGCAACAGCAGGTCGCCGTGGTTCACGCCGACCACCTTCATTTTTTCAGGCGACTATTCATTATGGTGGCAACTGTTGTATCGTAGGGTATTGGGCTACTTTGAATTTTGGCCCGCTTTTCATTCTGAGGTACTCCGAAGAATCTGCTTTATCCGACGACGAAGCCGGATCCTCCGGAGTCCGCGGCGATCAAAGCGATCCACCCTTTTGAAAAATGGTGTGACGGTAGCTTTACCTCACTCCCGCCGGTCCCAGCTTCTGCGATTCCAGCTTCGCGCGGGTGGCCCATAAGCCTGCCGATGGAGTGCTGATGTAATACACCTTTTCCCCGTCCGGCATCGTGTTCCAGCCTTCCTTCATCCCCTTCGGATCGTACCGCTTCGACATCTCGTTCAAATCGGCGTGGGAGAAATGAACGCTTTCAATCTCCGCCTTGCTCAATTTCGCCGGGGCATAGCGAATCGTGAAGCGGTTCTCGGCCGTGCCGTGCATCAGATGCGCGGTGCCGTGCGCCAAATCCTGCATGTCCTGGTTTTGCTTGTAGAGCTTGAGACAGCTCGGCGTGTCCTGATAGCCATATTTTCGAATCAGGGCATCGACATCCGGCTGCTCGCCGAACCGTTCCAGACCCGGCGCGAGAATCAGCAGTTCACCACCATCCGCGATCGCCATCCGCGTGCGATACACCGCTTTATTCGCCACCCAAGTGCTGCGAAATTCATCGGCCTGCATCACCGCGACGATCTTTTTCACCGGTTCCTCAAACACCGTGATATTCTGCCGTTTGCTTGCGCGGGCCGCCTGCAAATACGTTTCCAGATCATTCCCGACATACAGACCGCTCGTCACCAGTTTATTGTCGGCATCGCGGTTCATCACGATCTGCACATAACAGTCCGGCAGATGGCCGAGGAACTTGTCCTCGGCCCAGTTGAAAATCGCGCGGGTGGGGGTGATCAAATTTCCGAGATTATTCTCGATACCCCAGGTGGCGGAGGCCATGTGCGAGGTGCAGATGGTGTCCTTGCCCGCGACGCCGATGAAATAATTCTTGTTGTGATTGGCGAACCCCAGCACCTCGTGCGGCACCACATGACCGACGTTGATGATCAGATCCCACTTCTCCTTCATCAGCATCGTGTTCAGATCGATGGGAATGTCCCAATCCACTTTTCCTTCGGTGTATTCCTTCACCACCGAGGCGGGGACGGTGCCGACGCGGGTGACGCCGTTGCGCCAGTCGTGGGCGTGAATGCGCTCGTTGGGAATGTCGCCGAACATCCATTTGTTTTCCGCAGGAGTGTGCGGCACATGTTGACCGAGTGTGGGGATGACGTGCGTATCGCAGGTTTTGGGAAGCAGCTTGTAGAGCATCTCCGTGATGATCCCCGCCCCGCTGTGGGCGCGCGTGAGATCGGGCGGCAAGAGCAGCACGCGACGGAAATCGACCTTCAATCGCGACCGGGCCTCATCGAGCGTTTTTTGCGCCAAGGCCTGGATCTGTTCTCTGCTCAGCGACGCGCTTTCCTGCGAAAACCACGGCATTCGGGGACTCCTTCAGAAGATTCCATTCATTCTACGCCACTACTCCGCCCGCACTTATGGTGTGGGTCGAATGGGTGGCACAGGTCGCGGTACTCCGAGACCTGTGTCTTCGCCGGCCAGAGAGCACAGGTCTCGGAGTACAGGTCAAAAAAAACGAGTCAGTATTGCAGGTGTGATGGC
>JANXVV010000104.1 GCA_025351525.1 Humisphaera sp.
CGCGAGGCCGAATACCGGAGGAAGGCGCGCGCCTTCCCGCATGAGGCACAGGGGCGGAACGACCCGTAGTAGCGACGAAGCGGCCGTAACGGGCCGTGACGGCAAGAGGGCACCCTTGTCAAGGTGTCGCCTTGCGGCGCGCAGGGGTCGTGTCATTCAGTTCTCGATCAACGAGTCACCTCCGGGCAACCGGAGAAGGAACTTATGGCTGACAATAAACCGTTGGCCGTAAGGCCGCGGGATGATTGGAGCCGGATGAGTCGAGAGGCTCACGTCCGGTTTTGGGAGAGCGGGAGGGTGAAAATCCCTCCCGCCACTCACCTCCTGTCCCCTTCGCTTGGCGGTACCACGGTTGCGTCGGTTTTCGCTCCCATGCGACGGCCAACGCGCCATCGCAGGGCCGGGGTGTTGTTTGAGGGCGGCCACCCTTGCGCCGCCGATTCGCCGTGGAAATGGCTGGATCTCCCAAGTTCCCGCAGAATCCTCTGTTGCCGCGCTCATGCTCCTTCGACCCCGGAGCAACCGACCGGAACTCGCCTGAACGCTCCGACCGGCCCGGCCACGGCTAAGGGAACGACCGCGACTTGCTCAACCGGACTTTCGAGGCTCAATCGCGTGGCTCGACAACTCGCTGTCTACGCTTCGCCGTGGCGGTCACCCGACACGACGCAAGACTCGCTTGCGGCTGCTGGCCAAGCTCTGCCACGCGGGATTCGGACCCGCAGAGTTCTTAAGAGAGGTTTCAGTCATGTGGCAGCTTCACATATCATTCTCCTCTCGCGAGCTTGCTTGGCGCAATCCCCTTTTCCTGTACTTACGCGTGAAATTCATGATGCAATCATTCCGCGAATCACGCCTGTTCTGTTTACAGTCCAGCTCACTGACAACAAAGATGGGATCGTCGACAGTCGCAATTTTACTGTTGAAGACGTGGTGGCAGGAGACGGCGAAGATGGCATTCACATCACTCCGTTCCTCTCCTGTTTTCGCGATTCGAAGCTCGCCTTACACATCTCGGGCAAACATATCTGGTGGCCGGACGGAGCTCGAACTAACCAATTTTATAAGTTCAGCTTCAAACTTAGTCCTGATGAACTCAAAAAGGTTGAAAAGGCCGTGTGTAATCTTGAGGCACTTCCAAATACCAATCCCAAAGAACCCGCAGTTGCACGATCGTCGAAAGCGCCGTAGAACAAGTATCGCCCAAGTTGAAAAAAGGAAACTTACGATGAGCCGCTTTAACCTTGCCGCGCTGGCTATTTCATTGATGCTCCCCGCCGCCCTATTAGTCGCCGAAGTCGGGGATACACCGGATCTGATCACCGTGACGGCAACCGGCACGGGTCGCGATGAAGCGGGCGCGTTGAAGCAGGCATTCCGAAACGCCGTCGAGCAGGTGGTGGGAACGGTCTTGGATTCAACTTCCGTCGTGAAGAACGATGACGTTATCAAAGACCGAATTCTCACCTATAGCAACGGTTTCATAGAGCGGTATGACGCAGTTGGGAAGCCGAAGGTGGCGAACGGTCTCACGTCAGTCAGTATCCGGGCAGAGGTCAAGAGGACTAAGCTGTTAGAAAAGGTGAAGGCCTCGGGAATTTCAGTGGCGGTCATTGACGGCAAGAGTCTTGCCGCCAAGGCCGAAACAAAACGTGTGCAAAGAGAAGCCGGCGGGCCGTCCATCACGGAAGAGTTCGAGGACATGCCTCGCGCTCTAATCAAAGCGGAAGCGACCGGCAAGCTTGAGTATGATGAAAAGATGGAGATGGCTCGTTTGCCTATACGTCTGAGCGTGGACATGGACGCATACGCAGCGTTTGTCACGCGCCTGACGCGGAAGTTAGATGACATGGGATATGTTTCGAGGCCGCTCGCTGTTGAGCCAACTAATGGCACAGACCGCGTGCGGGATCAAGTCAGCCGCGAACGCGGTGGCGAGTCGGGCTCGCGAGACCGGACAGTCCCAGCAGGGCTAGTGGCGATTGAACAAGACAAACCCCTCATCGAGATAATTAACTTCGTTAAAGGTGTTAAACTCGGCGACATTACTCTTCTGCTTTGCACCGCTAGTAACCGAGGCGGTGATACGACAGTATGGCGACACTACACGATTACCGCCGAAATGCGCGATGCAATCGCCTCGAAGATTTGTCCCGCCCTGCTGACGATTCAGCTATCTGATAGCGATGGCCACATCATTGATAGTTGCGAGACGGCAATCGGTCAGCAAAGCAAACTTGGTGTTGTTGGCGCACCGGTGTCGGTTTTCAGCGCGCATCCGGATGCCAAGGGAATGGACGTCATAATTCTGCCGTTTCTAAACGCGGGGAGCATTGCGGTGGGTAATAGTTACCGATTTAGAAGTCCATTACTCTTTCTGAAACCGCCGGGGGTCCGAATGGCGTACTCTTTCTCGGCCAATTTCAATATAAGTCCCGATAACCTGAAAAAGGTTGCCAAGTCCGTGTGTAAAATTGAGGCAGTTCCGAACTCCGATTCTGCAAAGCCCAGAGCCGCGACGTCATCCCAATCCCCATAAATTTGGCAAGCAATGGGGAACAGCCGGGAACAGCCGGGCCAGGGGGAAGATAATGGAAAATTCATCAATGCAGTAGCTGGGCAGGGCTGATGAGTCCATCGCTCAACGCCGTCGTGGTCAACCTCTTCCTGGAATAGTTGCGTGGGGAGAAAAAAAGGGGTCAATTCTCATTTTCATCCTTCGTCTCCGTAACTGTTCACCGTCACTGACCAAAATAGTATCGATTCGCCGACGGTTTCGCGAGATCGTCCTCCGGACGTAGAATGTGCGCGGTCTTGCTACGCTGCATTTCCCGATGATCTGGGCGGGTAAACAGTTACTCATCTCCGTTTTCCGCGGTCTTCCGCGAGGGCGGAGGGTATGGCCAAGTCCGAGAGTGGCGGCGGT
This sequence comes from Humisphaera sp., assembly GCA_025351525.1. GTDB lineage: Bacteria > Planctomycetota > Phycisphaerae > Tepidisphaerales > Tepidisphaeraceae > JANXVV01. The sequence goes on from JANXVV010000104.1 coordinate 2,927, forward strand.
ACGGAATATCCAATCCGCGTCGCCGTAAGGGCGGCCACGCGTCAGGCATTCGCGGGTGGCGGCCAGTGGGGCGTCGGGCAACGGCTCGTTGACCAGCGACGCCCAGTCCGGCGGACGCCGCACCGGCCAGGGCGACAGCGCCACCGGGGGCTTTCCCAGTATTCTCGCCGCCGGCGAACCCCAACGCCAGTCTTCGGCGCGGGCGACAAGCCCTGCCCGAAGCGTGTTGGCTTCCACATCACGCAGCACCGTCAGCAGATGCCGGTCGTCCTGTCTCCGGGAACGACTTGAACCGGCCTTGATACAGGTGGCCCCCGGCGCGCGGGTGATAGTGTGCGTGGCGGCGGGTGGCGGCGGACGTGCGTCACGCCTGGCCAACGCATGAAAGCGCCGAGGTCCGCGTCGCCCGCCGGGCGGAGCACCAGATGCCGGTGGTTCGGCATCAGACAATAGCCAAGCAGCCCGACCGGCGCGTGGTCCATCGCCTCGGCGACGATCCCGACGAACGCGTCGTAGTCGGCCGGCTTGTGAAACAACCGCTGGCGGCCGTTCCCACGGTTCAGGCAGTGGTAAATCATTCCCCCGACAA
>JANXVV010000114.1 GCA_025351525.1 Humisphaera sp.
GGTCTGCTCCGAAAATGACCGCCAGTTAGTACGAAGTACGTGCAAATCGCGGTCATTTGCACGCGGTAGCGTGCCCAGCGTCGCGTGTGTGCGGTACGCCGCACATGACGACTCGGAGTACCGCGACCTGTGGCACCCGACCGTGTGAAAAACTGAGTCTAAAATTGCACTGGCCCGGCGCTTAATTCGGGAAACCTTCGCCGCGCGAGGTAAGACCTTCGTCGATGGAACGGCACCTCTGCGTAAAAACATGTCTCACGAAATCCTCCAACGGGATCGACCCCACCGCGTTATAAGGTGGACCGAAACACTTTTACCGATCCTTTGCGACATTTGAACGGCCATCGGGTAGCATCTGTAATCGTCCAGGGTCACTTTTTGTGGGAGCTGAGTCGATGCACTTTGAAGAGATCAGAACAAACAAGCGTGCGATGGTGTGGGCGTTGATGGGTGGACTGGCGATGACCGGTGCCGCGTCCGCCGCCGACACGGGCAAGATGGACATGGCCAAACCCACTGCCGCCAAGCCCGATTCCGCGAAGCCTACCCCCGCCAAACCCGACCCCAAAGCCACGGCGGCGGCGACAAAAGCCGTTCAGGCGGCGATTGCCATCCTGCAAAAGGAAGTGATCGCCCATCAGAAGGATCCGCAATCCGCCCTGCGCGACAAGTGCAATTATTTCACGGATAATCCATCGACCGATCTTTTGCCGGAAGTGATCGTGCAGGCGCTTGGGTCGACCATCAGCCCGGATGCTCCGAGCGACAGCTATATCAAATGGCAGCTTCTGTCCGGCGCGCCGGCGAAGTTCGACGCGGAAACCGGTCGTTTGGCGGCGACGATGCTGATGAAAGCCGCCAAGCCGATCCTGCGTCCCGGTGCAAGCGCCAACGACAAACGGCTGCTGGATCCGCTGGTAAGAGACGTCAAAAACGTCGACGATTCGCTGGCGATGACCAAAAAGCTGGAGGGGTTGGTCACCCCCTGGGAAGAGCGCAATAAGCCCGTGCTGGCCTATCGCGATGAGCTTTATTCGCGTCTTCCGGTCGGCCCGGAGGCGTTGGTGGCTCATCTGGAAGATGTGACTCAGCGCGTCGAAGCGGGGTACACCGGTGAGAAGATCATGGCGGAAGCCGCCGCCGAGATCACCAAGTGGATCGACACCAATCCCCCGGCGGCCCACCTGTATGTGATGGCCGAGCGCGTGAAGAAAGTGATCGCCAAAGGCGGCGGCAAGCCCGCGCCCACCAACGGCGGCAATAATACTCCAGGCGGCAAGGGCATGAAGGGATACGGCCCTAATAATCCCCCCGCAAACTACGCCGCCGGCGGGGCGATGCAGTATCCCCCGAAATACTACGATCACGTCGAGTTTGATTCGAAGTACAACAAATGGATGTGGGCGGATATCAGTGGCCGGTACGTTCGGGCTGAAACGCTGACCGATCTGCTGAACACCCTGGAAGATTCCGCCAAGACCGCGAAGGCGGCGGATGGGACGATGACCAAGGGGAAGTGATTTTTCGAGCGCCGTGGGATTCGATTGTTCTGACAATATACAACCCGAAGTTCGGAGAAGCTGCGCCAGTCGGGAACGCCCCTGACGGCGTTGCACCAAACGGCAATCCCGGCATTCCACCCGGCACGAAGTTGATCGGCACGTTGATCGGGGAAACCTTCAACCCCGCCAGCGCGGTATTGAGCTTCGTTTGCGTGTCGAGAGCAAGCGCAACTTCCAGCTTGACGGCCGGTATTTTTATGCCGGTTGCGCCCTGTTGAATGGCTTTAAGTTCATCGCCGATCTGCTTTTGCAGGGTTCCGCGAAGCAGCTCGATGCGTGCGAATATGGAAACGGCGGGGTTTGCACTCATTTATAATTGCTCCGGTGGTTGCGTCAGATTATGCTTGGTGCCATGCACGGGAATAAATTGGCTGGTTGGATCGGGGCTGCGGTGCTGGTTGTGGTCCTGATAAGTCTGGTTGCGATAGTGACCCACGGCGACAAGGCATCGGGAGAACTGACGAAATACACCGCCCGCGCATCGGTTTTGGAATCAAAAGAGCGGAATGATGGGCTTGACATTGCCGAAAAATCTGAGCTTGCCGAGCTAAAGGCGAGAATTGGAAAGATGCGAGCCGATGGGATCCGCTAATCGCATTCCCCGATCCAAGCAGGCGGCTCAGTCCGCAGGTACACGAATATTGCGACTGGGTTTGCGCTCATGGGTGGTACTTGTCCCGATTAAATGTGTCGAGTAGGTTTAACGTATGACAATTTCAAGGCAACGCGGGACCGTAGTGGTTGCAGGGTGCATTTTATTCGCTTTCGCTGCGTATCTCGGAAGTTCTGATTGGAATAGTAAATCCAATGCAATTCGCGCCCGCATCGCAGAGTTGGAAAACAAGGCCGACACAGCGACTCGTGCAATGGAAAACGCCCATCGCACATACGATCCTGTAATCATTCAGGAGGTGAGGTCTTCCGCCCGTTTCTTGACCGACTCAGAGAAGGCGGAGCTTGCGGAGCTTCTCGTGCGCGAGGCTAAGGAAAAGGTCGACAAGTTGGGCAAATAAAACCAAAATGACCTCGCGATTTCCGTGGAATGTTATGGCGTCGGTCGCGGAAATTCCGGTCATTCCGACGAATGAGCGTCGACAAAATCCCGGAGCATTCTCCGAACGATCCCCGCATCCGCGCCCTGATACCTTAGATGCTCCGGTGTCTGCTCTAACACCCACGCCACAAGGCAATCGTCATCCTTGCCGAGTAGTTCATCGGGTTCCACCTGGTGCGCCTCGCAAATGGCATCGAATTGTTTGAAGCATCCATCCCGGCGAACGTCTTCCACGCTCCTGTCGGCCTTGTCGGTGCCGTCGCTGAGCATCGCGCCGAGTTGGTCCCAATTCAGCTCGAAAAACTCTTTCAGGGTGAGTTGGGGTCCGTTTGGGTCGGAGCAAGCAAGGTGGGTGAGTTTTCGCCAGTCAACGGGCTTCCAGGCTGATGGCCGTCTGCGGGATTTTTTTTTTCGGTATAAAAACCCCACAGATCCCACGTCGCCGCCGCGATCTTGTCGGCATCATGGTTGACGTAGATTTCGGAGACATCATCCAAGCGCAATTGCGGGTGCTTGACCTTTAGGCACAGCAAGGTCATACACAGGTCGCGGTACTCCGAGACCTGTGTCTTTCGGCCACCGTGAAAAAACACAGGTCTCGGAGTACCGCTCGTTCTTCCACACATCTTTTCAAATGCCGTTCAGGGCATTTGAAAAGCTGTTGAGTCCGCTTCCAACTCGCATGATCAAGTGGCGTTTTCGACAGCGCCAAGGCCGGTTTTAAAGATGTGTGGAAGAACGAGCGGAGTACCGCGACCTGTGGCACCCCGGTGCCCTTCAAAACCTGGAAGTTATTTGCAACCCGTTCCTTGATCCACTTCCGTCCCTGTCGCTTCTCGCATAATCGTATGTTCGGTAAGTTCCTGAACCGGCCGCGCCGGGCCTAAAACACCTCGGCACATGACGGCAATGCGGTCGCAGGTGCCGAGCAATTCCGGCAGATAGCTGCTGACCATCAGCACCGCGCAAGGCGCGCGGCCCGTCGCTGCATCACCCACCGCCAGATCATCGATCAACCGATAAATCTGGGCTTTGGAACCGACATCGATCCCGCGCGTCGGTTCATCGAGCAGCAGGATATCGACGCCGTGATGCAGGAGGCGGGCGAGGGCGACTTTCTGCTGGTTGCCACCTGAAAGCGCGCCGACCGCTTGCCGTGGCCCGCTGCATTTGATCGCCAACCGTTGCACCCAATGCCGGGTGGCGGCGTTTTGCCGACCGGGCGTCACCAGGCCGACCGGGCCCAGGTCCTTCAAATTGGAGAGCGTAAGATTCTCGGCGATGCTGAGCGAGAGCGCGAGGCCTTCCATCTTGCGGTCTTCGCTGACCATGCCGACGCCCTGGCCCCATCGCCGTGCGGGCGATGCGAAGCCGTTCAAACTCTCGATGCGAAGTGTGCCGGCGCGGACTTTATCGAGACCGAAAATCGTGCGCAGCAGTTCGGTACGGCCTGCGCCGATCAATCCCGCGATGCCGAGCACTTCACCACGCCGCAATTGCAACGACGCATTTTGCGGGCCGTTGGCACCCTGCAACTGTCGAACATCCAGCACGGTTTCACCGGGTGCGCGCGGGGAACGGGGATAGAGGTCTTTGACCTCACGGCCGACCATGAGTTCGATGATGCGGTGGACGGTAACGTCAGCCGTTTGACCTTCACCGACGCTGCGGCCATCGCGCAGCACCGTGAAGCGGTCGGCGATCTCGCGCACCTCTTCCAGAAAATGGGAGATGTACAGGATCGCGTGACCGTCCGCTTTCAGCCGTCGAACCAGATCGAACAGATGGCGGATATCGGCGGCGGTCAGGCTGCTGGTCGGTTCATCCAGCACGAGCACGCGACAACCGACCGCGATCGCCCGGCCAATCTCGACCAACTGCCGGTCGGCGGGATTGAGGCGGTTGACGATCGCATCGGGCCGGATGTCGGGGCGGCCCAGTTGCCGCAGGGCATCGACGGCCCGACGCCGAATTTCGGCCCAGTTGAGAAACGGGCCGCGCGTGGGTTCCATCCCGAGCAGGATATTTTCCATCACGGATAAGTGCGGCGCGAGGGAGAGTTCCTGATAGATCATGCTCACGCCGGCCTTGCGGGCCTCCATCGGCGTGCGCGGGGCGTAGGGCAGGCCGTCGAGCCACATCCGGCCTGCATCGGGCTGATGCGCTCCGGACAGGATTTTCATCAAGGTACTTTTGCCGGCACCGTTTTCTCCCACGACGGCCAATACCTGTCCCGGTTCGACGGCAAGGTCCACTCCTTCCAGCGCAAGCGTCGCGCCGAATCGCTTGTGGATTCCAGTGACGCGCAGCCGGGGGGCGGAAGTGATTTGAGAAGCTGGCATGGAAAAACGCGAGTGTATTGAAGCGTTCAGCGCCTTCCCGGAAAGACCGGTTTTTTTCGTCGCACAGCAAAAATCCCGTCCCTCCGGGACGGCGCTAAGGAACGGGTCGCAAATAACTTCCCGGTTTTCAACGGTGCGGGGTGCCACAGGTCGCGGTACTCCGAGTCGTCATGTGCGTTCCGCACACACACGACGCATGAAAAGCGGGATATCATACGCGCAGCAGGATTTGCCGGAAGTGGCCGAAGGTCTCTGGCGCGTT
>JANXVV010000118.1 GCA_025351525.1 Humisphaera sp.
GCACCGCTGGCAAAAGAATAGGGTGAAATCTACGACTCCAACTGATTGCAGGCAAACGCGTCGTGGAGTGTGGCGTCCATCACGCATTCATAGCCATCCATGCGGGCGACCAATGCGCCGGATGGATCGAGAAATTCGATCGTCGCGCCGGCGGTGTGTTCGTCGATCGCGACGGCGCGAATGACTGTGCGCACGCCCGTCACAGGGAAGTTGCGCCGATATTGTCGATAGTGAGAAAATCGCGTCGGCAGCGAACCGATGCCATGGGTCTCGAAGCACCAAAGGATCATCAGTTGAAACGCGGCGTCAATCGCCAACGGGTCGGCCAGCCAGGCGGAGCGAAGGGGCTGTTTCATCCAGGAATACGGAAGCGGCGCGGCGGCGACTTTGGCGATGATGCCCTGTTCGGAACATCCTTCGATGGATTCGATCGCCTGAAGTTCTAAGCCGTGGAAGAGGCGGTCGGACCGGTAAATTCCGTCGTCAGAGATGGAGTAGGGCTGAAGAGAATCCAGTCGAATTTCCGGTTCGCGAGTGGGCAGTGAAGAGGCCAGTACGATGGCTGCCCGGGCATGCAGCGTATGCCCCGCACGAAGTTCGACGGGGACGATTTCAAAACCGTTTTTTGAAACAGAGTGGCCCGCCAAAATCTGGATTTGAATCGAGGCATCAGTTTCCAGGACCAATCCTTTGAAGATGCGCAGATCGTCCACGCCATGAAAAACAAGGCCGGGATTTTCATGCATCGCCCCATCGGCGAGCCATTCCAGCACGAGCGACATCGGCACGACGGCATGGCCTTTCATCACATGCGACTGTAGCACCGGAACGCTCTGCACGCTCACTTCGCGCTCGAAGGCGACGGCCAGCGACGCATCCGGCGGTGTGGACAGGACGGGCGCGGCGAGTGTGCTCTTGCGGATCGCCGAGGGACCGAGAATGACAATTTCGACCGGCCCACCGGCGGGGGTTGCCATCTCGCGCATCAGATAGTCGGCACCGGCTTGAAGGGGGATGAGACCGACGCCCTCATTTTCAAACATTCGCCGCAGACCGGGCGTGACCATGCCGCCTTCCCACGGGCCCCAGTTGATGCTGAGCACCCGGCAACCGGGACGACGTCGTGCTTCCTGCTGGGCAAGTTTGTTGAGCACCTCATTGGCGGCGGCGTAAGCCACCTGGCCCTTGCGGCCAAAGCGACCGGTCGAGGAGGAGAAGGCGACGATCACTTTGAGTTCATCCGAACCCACCGCTTGTAACAGTGCGACCAGACCATCCACTTTCGTCGAGTAAACCTCGTCGAACTGCCGATCGGTTTTCTCTTCGATGAGTCGATCCTGAAGCACACCTGCCCCGTGGACGATGCCGCGGATCGGGCCGAAGCGATTGCGCATCTTGTCGACGGCTTGGGCGACGGCATTCGCATCGCGAATATCGAGCGATTGATACGTGGCATGCGCGCCGGCGGCTTCGATCTGGGCCAGCGTCGAAAGCATCTCGCGATTAACGAGGGCGAGTCGGTATTTTTCTTCGAGCGCTTTTGGAGAGATGCCCGATTCCCGGGTGGCCAATGCTTTCTTGATCTGCGTCTCACCGACCACGCCGCCAAGCCATCGCGGTTCGGCGACGGGGGCGGGACTGCGACCGAGCAGCAGGAGATTGCAGCGATATTGGCGGGCGAGCGTGATGGAGACGGCTGCGGTGACGCCGCGTGCGCCACCGGTGACGACGACAACGTCGCCGGCGACTAAGGCGGGCTGACCGACTTCACCGTTGAGCGGCGAAAGTACCAATCGCGGTTCACAGCGCCCGGATGAGGAGAGGCCAACTTCCAGCGGGCCTTTGAGCAGCAACTCTTCGGCGATCTGGGCGGCCAATGGTGACGCGTTTACGCCGGTCTCGATCTCCGGCGGAAGATCAAGTGACTTGCAGGCGACCTCGGGCCATTCGAGGGCGGCGGTCTTGATCAACCCCGCCAATCCACCGGTGAGCGCGCTGCCGGGAGGATGACCGTTCAGGGCGAACGCGCCATCCAAGCGTGAGGCACTGGCAAGAAAAGCGCCACCGTTTTGGGCGGCTTTGCGGAGGGCAGGGCCGCAGCGTTGGATGAG
>JANXVV010000089.1 GCA_025351525.1 Humisphaera sp.
GGTCGCGGTACTCCGAGACCCGTGTCTTCATGGGCCGAAGAGCACAGGTCTCGGAGTACCGCGACCTGTGGCACCCACAGCCTTAGCACGGGCGAAGTAAAAGCATGGGCGAGATGCCCATGTCACCTTTTTCACAAATCATTTCACATCTTCAACGGCTGGTGGACCATTTTCATCCGGCGCGGCATCGATCGCTTTCGCCACCTCGGCGTCGATCTCTGCTCGCGTCATCGCGCTGACTTCACCTGAACCGGCACCCGCAGCAGCACCCGCCGGCGCGGCGACTTCCGCCGACCCGCTCGATGCCACCAGCGAAACATACGCCTCCAGCGCACGAACCATCCGATCCAAACTCGCCACGGCATTCGGCATGTCGCTGGCGATCACCGTGGCAAAAGACTGCACCGCGCCTTTGTACATGTGCATCTCCTTCTGCAACTTGCTGCTGTGCCGTTTCGTGTTCAGCAGTTTCTGCTCCGCCTCCTCCAGTCGCTTGACGGCAATGCCCAGGGCTTTTTCCTCATCCACCGCCGACTGGGTGCGGCCCGTCGAATCCTTGAACAACTTCTTCTGCCGCACCGCATCTTTACAACGGTTGACGAACTCATGTCGTTTGCGAATCTGCCCGGTCCAGAACTGCTGCTGCTCGCCCTGAAGCCAGGAGAGCGTGCGCTGCACCTCGCTCTCGGCATCGCCGAGCGCAACATTGGCCGCCTCGGCAAACTTCCACAGCGCAACGCGGAAGTGCATCAAAGCATCGACGGATTGAACGCGGGCACTGCTCATGGGGAAGTTGTTAGTGGAAAAAGTTGTTGGTTGTTAGTGAAATACGAATTGATATCTTTCTTAACTTCCTCACTAACCACTTCCTCACTAACAACTATTCGTTACCTTTGCTTCAAATATTCCTCGATCAACGCGGCTTTTTTGCTTAGGAACTGGACGTGGACGTGCGAGGATTCCAGGAAACCGCCCAAACTTTTGACGGTCTGCTCGAAGGCTTCGGAGAATTTGCGCTGCTCCTGGTCGCGCCAAGTGGCTTCGAGGCCGCGCATTTTTCCGTGCAGGCCGCCGAGCAGCGTCTGCAGCTCCATGTTGAACCGGTTGAGATCCTGACCAAACCGGCGGAGTTCGGCGGGATCGACGCTGGCTTTCGACATAAATCCTTCTCCTGGCGGGATCGATTGCGGTGTTGCAACCAGCCCGGCGAGCCAAAGTATATCGTGGCGAAAGGTTTTCGACACGGGGGCGCATCTGTACGGATTCATTATTTGCGGCCATAATGCGCTTCGGGCAAGGAACGACAAGGATGAAACAGGGCAAGCACGTCATGAAGACGAACGACAATATCTCAGATAATTTGGAGCAGTCGCAGGAGACGATCGAACCGCCGCACATCATCAGCAGGGCTGAATCGAACATCGTTCAGAAGTATGCGGCCCAGTTGATCGATGCGCTGCAGGATGTGGCGGACGGGGACATGGTGGGGGAGATCATCGCCAACGCGCTCAAGCTGTTGCGCGACCAAACCAATCGCGGCGACATCAAACTGATCAACAAATCGTTCAAGGAACTTCGCTACGCGCTGAAGATATTTGCGCCGTATCGCGAGGTGCGGAAGGTGAGCATTTTCGGGTCGGCGCGCACGCCCGAGGCGCATGTCGATTACAGGCAGGCCGCCGCTTTCGGCAAGGGAATGGCGGCGGCGGGATGGATGGTGATCACTGGCGCAGGCGGCGGAATCATGGCCGCCGGGCACGGTGGGGCGGGACCGGAGCCTTCGTTTGGTCTGGCGATTCGCCTGCCTTTCGAGCAGCGCACCAACACGTTCATCGAGAACAACAAGAAGCTCATCAATTTTAAATACTTCTTCACCCGCAAGCTGATGTTCGTGCGGTCGAGCCATGCCATCGCGCTGTTTCCCGGCGGGTTCGGCACGATGGATGAAGGGTTTGAAGTGCTGACGCTGGTGCAGACCGGCAAGAGCGTGCCGGTGCCGATCGTATTCGTCGATCAACCGGGGGGCGACTACTGGAGAAGCTGGCAGCAGTATGTCGAGAAGCAATTGCTCGGTCGCGGGCTGATCGGCAAGGATGATCTACGGCTCTACAAAATCACCGACAATGTGGAGGACGCCATCCACGAAGTCACGCATTTTTACAGCAACTTCCACAGTGTGCGGTACATGCGGGATGACATCATCATCCGCCTGCATCGCCAGCCGACGGAGAAGCAGGTGGCGGCGATCGCCGAGAAGTTTTCGGACATCAAGGTGAAGGGAGATTTCCGGCTCTCCGGCCCGCTGCCGATGGAGAAGGATGAACCCTCACTGGGAAGCCTGCATCGGCTGGTGTTCGCGTTCAACAAGCGGGATCACGGGCGGTTTCGGATGCTGATCGATCATCTCAACGACTTGCCGACATAAAGGAGGACTGAGGACTGAGTGATTTTTTACGTAGCATGGGCTGGTAGCCCATGCTACGGAATATATTCACGGGTACTGCGCACTCAATCCTCATTCCTGATCTCTCATGGCTAAAGATCTTGCGATTGTGCTGAACAACGGGAGTATCAACGGCGCGGTGGTGACCGCGTTGGCGGCGCAGAAATATCGGCCGGTGATGCTGTACGCCGAGATTTTACCGCAGGCCGGTTCGCGGGCGCGGGCGGCGTATGATCAGCAGGTGGCGCATTTCAAGCCGTATCGGGAGCATTCATTGGCGATGCCATTTCTGGCATCGCTTGGGCCGGCGACCCAGAAGGGACCGTCGACGGTGGATCCTCGGGCCGGGATGGCGGTCGCGAAGCAGGTGCTGGATCTGCTGCCTCTCATCGCGACGGCGACCCGGTATGCGGTTCATTATCAGGCCACCGCGATATTTCTGGGGATGCGGGTGGGTCCGCACGCGGACTCGTTGGCGCAGGCGACTGAGTACGTGCAGATCTGGAATGAACTGGTGCAACTTCCGTGCGGGCAGGGGGAGTTGGAGATCGTCACGCCGATCTTGGAACTGGAACCCTGGCAGGTGGTGGATGTCGGTTTCCAGTCCGCTGCGCCGTTGGATCGGACGTGGAGTTGCCTGGAGGAGATGAGCGATCCGTGCTGGGCGTGTCGGGGATGCCGTGGTAGAGAGGCGGCGTTTCAGCAGGCGGCAAAGGCGGACCCGATGCGGGTGGTGAGGAAGATTTAGTTTTCCGATGTTCAACGGGAATGATCAAGCCGGAGGCGGAAGGCGTAGCCGACGCACCGGGTTCTTGTCTTTGTCTTTGTCGCGCTTGAGTATTGGTTGCGTAGAGAAAGTCGGGAATCTTATCTCATTATTGTGCCTCGCAAGAAGAACCCGGTGCGTCGGCTACGCCTTCCGCCTCCGCCTCCGGCTTGAGCATTTACCCGCTTCACATCTGATCGAGGTGTTCTATTCCCAGTAAATCCAGGCCCTGCGCAAGGGCTCGCGCGGTGAGGTTGCACAGCGCCAGCCGACTGCTTCGCGTGGGCTCGGCACTCTGATTCACCGGGCAGTTCTCAAAGAACGCATGAAACCGCGTCGCCAACTCGTAGAGATACGCGCATAGATGGTGCGGCTTCAATTCCCGCGAAACGATATCGAGCGCTTCACCCAACCGTAAAATGTGCTTGGCCAAGGCAAATTCATAGGGCGATTCGATCTGAATGAGCGAAGGATCCAGATTCAGGCCCGCGTCGCTAGCCCGGGCTTTGCGGAAGATTCCCTGGATTCGCACATAGGCGTTTTGCAGGTACGGCGCGGTGTTGCCGTCGAAGGAAAGCATCTGGTTCCAGGAGAAACCGTAGTCGCTGGTGCGGTCTTTGGAGAGGTCGGAATATTTGACCGCGCCGATGCCGATGGCCCGCGCGACATCACGCCGTTGTTGCTCAGGCATGTCGGCCCGCTTTTCAGAAACAAGATTGAACGCCCGTTCCTCGGCTTCATCCAGCAGATCCTTCAGCTTCACCGTTCCCCCGGTGCGCGTTTTAAAGGGCCGGCCATCGTCGCCCAGCATGGTACCAAACGGCGCGTATTCGAGCGACACGCCTTCAGCCCAACCGGCTTTTTTCGCGGTGGCGAAGACCTGCGCGAAGTGCTGCTGCTGGCGGGAATCATGGGTGTAAATCAGTCGGGTCGCATGAAGCTCGGACACGCGGAATCGAATGGCGGCCAGATCGGTGGTGCCGTAGAGATACCCGCCATCCCCTTTCTCGATAATCAAAGGGGTTTCAAATCCATCGACAAAAACGGCGGTCGCCCCCTGACTTTCCACGGCGATCCCGGCCGTCTTTAAATCAGCGACGACACCGGGCAGACGCGTGTTATAAAACGATTCACCGCGCACCAAAGGTTGAGCCTGCACCGCCGGATTCGCCAACTGAACATGAAGCCGATGATAGATCTCATCGCACGTTTTCAGGGTCACCTCGCGGGCGCGCAGCCAGGCGAGTTGCTCCTGGGAATTGTCATGGTCTTCGGGGTGCTGGATAAATGTGGTAATCAACCGCGGCAATGCTTTGAGGGTGCGACCGCCATGCTTGGGATGATCGATCACTTCCGAGGTGGCCGATTCGTGATCGACGACGGCCCCGACGAATTGATACAGCCGTTCGAGCGTCATCAGATCGAGCGACAATTTTTCAAGATACGGTTCGAACACCTGCGTACCGGTGGGATCGGCGGCGACAAATTCACGATGTAGCATCGCCACGCCGGCAACCACCCGCGCCTTGGCGGTT
>JANXVV010000161.1 GCA_025351525.1 Humisphaera sp.
ATCCGGATAATTCATCGTTTGTGAACAGCGAACGCTCATTCGCGACAAACGTGCGGCCTACGTCAATTTGCTTTTTGGCATCGGGGTATCCGCCGCTGACCAGATCGTCATTCACCTTGCCAAGGGCTTGATCGACCTGAAAGCGAACCGCCTGGCGACGAATCTCGATATCGCGGCCAATCGTGCCCATGCCCACGCCCGGGGCGGAATTCACGCCTTGCTCTTGCAGCAACTGGGTCCGACCCTGCTGGGCGGCGGCATTGCTGGAATCCAGCACGAGTGCCTGACTATATAGCCGAACCGCTTCATCCTTGCGGCTCTGGCTGGAGGCTTCAATCGCCTGCTCGACCAACTTCTTGGCCTCATAGGCATCACGCTGCTTCTTGATATCATCGACCTTGGCAGTCGCCTGCAACTGCTGCTGCACATCCGGGGCGGCGGCGACAGCCGACGTCACCGGCGCTGGGGCAACCGGGGCGGGAGTCACGGGAGTCGGGGCCACCTCCGGCGTTACCGGCTTCGCATCCGTCGTTACCGGAACGGCAGGCACCACGGGTGCAACCGGAGCCACCGCGACCGGTTGCGGCTTAGCCGCGTCCGCCTCCATCCGCGCCTTGGCATCCGCGTCTGCCTTCACCTGGGCATCCGCTTTCGCCTGCGAATCCTCCATGTCCTTCTGAATCTTCGCCGCGTCGGCCTGTTCCTTGGAATCCATCCGGGTCAGATATTTCGCCGGGGAATCCTCGAACAGACTCACCTTGTATCCATTGTCGCGGGCGAGAGTCAGATCTTTTCGAGCCGCCACCCAGTCACCGCTGCGATAGGCCGCGCGGCCTCTGTGATAAGCGGCGGTTACGTCGGCATCGGCCAAGGGCTGATCCACTGCCGTCGTTGCCACGGGAGCAGGAACAACCGCGCCCTCTGCAGGCTTCGCATCGGTCGGAGTGAAGGCAACCGGCGCAACAGGCGTAGTCCCAACCGGTGTCGCGGCAACAAGGGCAACCGGCGCCGCCTTCATCGCTTCCGCTTCTTTGGCCTGCGCTCGTGCGACCTTCTCCGCATCCGCCTGCTCCTTGGCATCCATCTTCTTCAGCAGTTCAGCGGGCGAGGGCTCCAGAAACCCGGGCTTGTATCCCGCGTCCTGTGCGGCCACGAGATCCTTGCGGGCCGCGAGCCAGTCGCCGCTGCGGAATTCATTGCGACCCTTCTGATACATCGCCTTGCTGTCCGTCCCCGCCTGGGCCATCAGGGCCTGGGCGGCGGACATCTGCGCATCGGCCTTGTCGCGAGTGCCGGCATCGGCGAATTTGTTCTCTTTGGCAGCCTTGAAATGCTGGAGCGCCTCGGCGGCCTTATTGCCGTTTAAAGCCTCCTGACCCTTTTCAAATTCCCCGCGAGCGGCTACACGCTCTTTGGCGGCGGAACTGGCATTGGCCAAGGTCTCATCGACCTGCTTCTGCTCCCCTTCGCTTAGCGCATCCTTCTTGACGCGCTGCAGCGAGGTCACCGCCTCTTCATATTGACCGGTTTTGTATTGCTCCACCCCCTGCTTGAGCAGGTCGGCGTCAGAGAGGCTCTGGTCCGCCGCGAGGAAGTATGTTTTGCCCTCCGGGGTGGGCGTCGCGGGCGCTTCGGCGGCGCGGGCGACATGCGCCCAACCGATCGCCGGGACCGCCATGGCGGCCGCCAGCCCGAGAAGCGCGGCTTTGCGGGCAGCCTGCTTGGGGGTGAGTTGAAGCATGGGGAAAGTCGGAGTCGACGTCATCGACTGAACCGACACGGCGTTCACAGAGAGGCGATTGAAGAACACGACGTTCCTCCTCAAAGTTCAACCCACCACCCTTCGACCACAACGATGTCGTCGAAGAGGGCTATCGCGGCTGTACATTCAGCGTGGGAGAACCGGTCCGGTGAAAAGTTCCCTGGTGTCTCATCAGTCGGGTGTCACAACACTCGCTGTCGACCACAAAGGTCGATAATTTAAGCCCTGTTGCTTTCGATCCCGCAAAATAGTCCGCCAGCTCTGCTCAACCCGACCCATACGTTCGCGAAACGTTTGCCCGAGGAGAACATTTTGATGCTGTTCGAGCCGACTCTGCCGGATTTCCACAACCTCAGCCGAGGCAGAGTCTAAACAAAGTAAGCTGCGGTTGCAAACAAATTCATGGTTCATCATCAACGAAGTCAAATTGAGGGGCGGTGGCGCTTGAAAAGTCGTGTTACCGGCACAACTTAAAAGCGCGATCGGATGGCGAGGGAATAAGTGACAACCGGTTGAAATAAAAGCAGGTTACATCACTCCCCTGGTTTTATTTTATCCTTGGATCAAGAAAGCCGTTCCCGTGTTTAACCGGGTGCGGACCGTTGCTTGCGTGAATCGCTCAAAATTTG
>JANXVV010000180.1 GCA_025351525.1 Humisphaera sp.
GCTGGCTTGGCCGAAAGACACAGGTCTCGGAGTACCGCGACCTGTGGCACCCCGCACCGTTGAAAACCGGGAAGTTATTTGCGACCCGTTCCTTAGCCGCCTCGCTTGCGAGGGGCGTAGGGCGCGATGATCGCTCGGACACGGCTCGCAAGCGAGACCGGCTAAATAATCACGAAAAGATCGAAAGTGCGAGTCTTCGGTACAACGCCAAAAGGTACTTTGCCCTAAAACGACTTCGTTCGATTCAAAATACGACCGCGTTTACACCGGTTGATCGACTTGTCTCGCCGGCGGCAAAACTGGAAAGGCCTGCCGTGCGGTCTTGGCGGGGTCGATGGAGGACCGCAGCATGTCGCGCAATTGCTCGATCGTCGTTTCGGATCCCACCGCGCGCTTGGTGATGATCTCCATCCCGTATTCGGAGATGTAAAGCGTGAACAGATTTTTCGTCTCCTCCCATCGCGGAAAGGCCTGCCACTGGTAATGGTGATAGGACAGAGGTTCGGTCACCGTCACGCCGCTGGTTGAAAGTTGAAACGTGCGCGGCCGCTGCAGGGGACCGAAGCGACTGAACTGCCTGGCCGCGACGCGGCGCCGCCCCCAACGGGAAGCCACCATGATGGCGACGAACACGCCTATCCACGGCAAAAGCGGCACGAACAAGTCGGAAAACAGATTGGCCGGCTGGGTCGCCGCCGGCGCGGATGCGGAAGGGGAAGGTAAGAGTGTCCAGCCAATCAAGGTTGCCCAGACAACAGCGAGAATCAGCCAAAAGGGCCAGAAGTTTTTGATGTTGCGGCGATGGGCACGCCTGATCCCTTCATGTAAGTCCGCTAACGTGTACTCGCATTGGATGGTGATGATATTGTCTTCGGACATTGATTCGGTTGCGGGGAGAGGTATTTCCATTTTGGGATCCTTGCGGCATTTGAGAATTAAAGTTGAGCTGTCAAAGTTTTAACACGCCGGGGTCGTCGCCTGCGGCTCCAATCCCGGCGTGATTTTCAAGGTGCGAGCCCTCAACATGCCCTTGAAAAATTCGGTCACGATTGACGACTTCACGAGACCAATGGAATTACAAATTCCCACCCCTCAAAAAATACTCCATCAACTCATGCCCCCGCCCGATCTGCACGCCGCTCGCCGCCGCGTTTCGCTCATTGTAGGGCTTGTGATCCACCGACCGCACCCGCGTCCCCGCCATGCAGAAGGGTGTCGGGGCATAGCCGTGCTTTCGCGTGGCGATGTTGGTCGGATGATCCGGCAGCACCATGATGCGCCATTCGGGGAAAGCCCGAATTTTCTCCAGCACCGGGCCGACGACGTGCTTGTCGATATGCTCGATTGCCTCCACCTTCGTCTTCCAATCCGCCTGATGGGATGCTTCATCCGGGGCTTCGATGTGCGAGAAAACCAGATCGTAATCATCGAGTGCGGCGGCGGTGGCGATGCCCTGGCCGATGTAGTTCGTGTCGTGGAAGCTGGTCATTCCCTCGACTTCGAGAACGTCCCAGCCGAGGAGATTCGCCAGGCCGCGCAGGAGATCGACGCCGGTGATCATCGCGGCTTTTTCGATGCCGAACCGGTCGACGAATTTCGGCAGGCTCGGGGCATGGCCTTGCCCCCATAGCCATACATTCGTCGCGGGATTGAGTCCGCTCTGTCGTCGCGCCTCGTTCACGCGATGATGCTCGAACAATTTGAAGGATCGCGCGATGATGTCGCGCAGCACTTCGCCGCCCTTGCCGGTCGGCAGCCATTTTTCGGCGGATTCCTCGGGGATTTCATGCGGGGCTTTGGTCTTCACATCGAAATCCAAAGACCCGCGATAGACCATCAGATTGCGATAGCTGACTCCCAGATGAAATTCATAACCGGGAAGTTGAAGCGACTGCGAAAGGGCGTCGATCAGCTCTTTCGCCTCGGCGTTGGTGATTCCACCGGCGGAGTGATCCTTCATGATCCCGCCGATGACCGTCACGAGATTGCAGCGGAAAACCCAGTCGGTGGCCGACAGCGGGATATTCCGGGCGGCGGCTTCCAGCGGCGCGCGACCGGTGTGATAAACCGCCGGGTCGTACCCCAGCAGGCACATTGTCGCCACATCACTGCCGCTCTCGAAGCCCTCCGGCACGGTGCGGGCCGTGCCCTGTCGGCCTTCCATGGCGATGCGATCCATGTTCGGGGTGTACGCGGCTTCCAGCGGTGTCTTGCCGCCCAGTTCCGCAAGCGGTTCATCGGAGGCACCGTCGGGAATGATGATCGCATATTTCATGTTTCGATTCGGTGGGGTCATGCGTTGTATATTTAGTCGTTTGGGCCATTCGATGCACGGCGCATCTTTTAAAGTCTCCCATGGAACAAGTTCGATGGGCTTTGTAACGCTTTTACATTTTCGATGGTCGGTGGCCTGAAAATCCGCGAAAACACCGTGGGTTGTTTCACTCGCTCATTGCTTCCGCCGATAGGCTGTTGTAGATTTCCCGTTCGATTCGTGCTATTTGCAACGTGGACGGGCAGACCCAGGCGGCTATCGGACCTTCCCGTTCGCGCCCTGCCTTTCATCGCCCCCATAACCAAGGAGTTTCCAGTGGCCCCGGAATTTCGTCGAACCACACACTTGTTCACCAGCGAATCAGTCACCATGGGCCATCCGGACAAGGTGGCCGATCAGATCAGCGATGCCATTCTCGATGCGATCCTCATGCAGGATCCCAAGGCCCGCGTGGCGTGCGAAACATTGGTGACCACCGGGCAGGTGATCCTGGCCGGCGAAGTGACGACCACCGCCTGGGTCGATCACGCACAGATCGCACGCGATACCATCCGCGAGATCGGTTACACCCACGCCGACATCGGGTTCGACTGCGATTCCTGCGGCGTGCTGAGCGCCATCCACAGCCAATCCCCCGACATCGCCCGCGGTGTCGACAAAGCCGAGGATGCCGAAAATGAACAGGGTGCCGGCGATCAGGGCCTCATGTTCGGTTACGCCTGCAACGAAACCCCCGAGCTGATGCCGCTGCCGATCCACCTCGCCCACCGCATCGTCGAACGTCTGGCCCTCGTGCGCGACAACGGCAAGCTGCCCTGGCTGCGCCCCGACGGCAAGAGCCAGGTCACCGTCGAGTACATCAACGAGCGCCCGACCCGCGTTCACACGATTGTCGTCAGCACACAGCACGACACGAGCGTGCTGGATAAAAAGAAGGACGTCATCACCGAGAAGGCCAAGCGCGACATCATTGAAAATGTCATCCGCCCGACAATCCCGAAAAAGCTGTGGAACGACGCCATCATCTTCCATATCAACCCGACGGGTAAGTTTGTCGTCGGCGGCCCGCACGGGGATACCGGGCTGACTGGCCGTAAGATCATCGTGGACAGTTACGGCGGTCGCGGCGCGCACGGCGGCGGGGCATTCAGCGGCAAGGATCCGTCGAAGGTCGACCGCAGCGCGTGCTACATGGGCCGATACATCGCCAAAAATATCGTCGCCGCCGGTTTGGCGACGTCCGCCGAGGTGCAGTTGGCATATGCGATCGGCGTGGCCAACCCGGTGAGCGTCACCGTCAGCACGGAAAACACGGCGGTGATTCCGGAAGATCAGATTGCCGAACTGGTCCGCGCGCATTTCGCACTCACGCCGCGTGGGATCATCAAGGCGCTGAATCTGCTTCGCCCGATTTACAAGCAGACCGCCCGCCACGGCCACTTTGGCCGCATCCCCGGTACGGATGGCGCGTTTAGTTGGGAGAAGACCGACAAAGCCGCCGCCCTGGCGAAAGCGGCGGGGATCACGATGAAGAAAGTCGGTTGAAGCCGGACGCGATCTATTATTCAGCCGTCTCGCTTGCAAGGCGCGTCCGAGCGCGCGTCCCGTCAGACGCGCCTCGCAAGCGAGACGGCTAAATAATTCCAGAGTCAGGAAATAAGCTAAGGCACGGGCTCGAAATAACTTCCGCATGAGGTTCGGGTGCCACAGGTCGCGGTACTCCGAGACCTGTGCCGGCTTGGCCGAAAGACACAG
>JANXVV010000208.1 GCA_025351525.1 Humisphaera sp.
GGAATTTTTTCGGAAGTCTTATGGGTGCGCAGTACTCTGCGGACCCATAGGACTATTTCAAGAACACCGACCGCCCGAAATAATCCTGCTTCATCGCCGATTTTGCCAGGTGAAGCGTTTCTTCAGAGGTCTCGATCGCCCTGGCGGTGCCCTGCTTCAGGGCGTCCATCACATCGTCCGGGCGATCCTCGAAATGTTTTCGCCGGGTGCGGATCGGGTCGATCAGCGCGTTCAAGATCTCCACCAGTTTGCGCTTGATGACCACATCGCCGACCCTGCCGTTTCGATACGCATCGCGCTGCTCGGCAACCCAGGCCGCGTCGGTGTTGAAGGCGTCGTGGAAGGCCCACAGGGGATTTTTGTCCGGGTCGGTTTCACCGGGATCGGAGATGCGCAAACGCCTGGGATCGGTGTACATCCGCATCACTTTTTTCTGCACGGTGTCCGCATCATCCGACAGAAAGATCGCGTTGTTCAGGGACTTGCTCATCTTTAAAAGCTCACCGCCCGGCCCGGGAGCGCCGGTGCCGACCAGTCGGCGGATGCGGCCTACTTTCGGTTCGATGATCGGGAACAGGCCGCCGCGTTTGACGTTGTCGACATCCTCCGTGCGCGGGTCGACGCCGCAGTAGAGTTGATTGAATTTCCGGGCCACTTCGCGCGTCAGTTCCAAATGCGGGATTTGATCCTCGCCCACCGGCACGATCGCCGGGCGAAAGGCCAGGATATCGGCGCACTGCCCGACGGCGTACATCGGAAAACCGAACGGGTATTTGTCGCCGAGGTCCTTGTCCCTGATCTCCTGCGTGAGCGTCGGATTCCGCATGACGCGATTGAAGGGGATGAGCATGGCGAGGAAAAAAGTCAGCTCGTCGATCGCCGGCACTTCGCTCTGGATGAACATGTGGCTTTTGGCCGGGTCGATGCCGGCGGCCAGATAATCGGTGGCGATGTCGATCACGCTTTGGCGAATGTCGGCGGGCCGGTCGGCGCGCGTGGTGAAGGCGTGTTTGTTGGCGATGATGAAATAGCAGTCATACCGATGTTGCAAGGCCAGGCGATTCTCGACGCTGCCGACGAAGTGACCGAGGTGGAGCTTACCGGTGGGCGTGTCGCCGGTGAGGAGTCGCGGTGGGGGTTCTGGATTCATAGGCGGGGAGTTATACCAAGGATGCCGGAAGTTTTCCGGTCTCCTCCCCCCAAATCCGAGGAATCGGGGGAACCGCAAAGCCTATCATTCAAGCTCGTTCCCCGATATTTTACGCGGCATGGCACGACTGAAAGCCCCCCAACGCCGCGAGCAACTGATGGACGTGGCGACGAAGCTCTTCGCCAGGCACGGCTACGAAGCCACCACCACCGCCGCCATCGCCGAGGCCGCGGGGATCACCGAGCCGATCCTCTATCGCCACTTTAAAAGCAAGCAGGAACTGTTCATCGCCATCGTGCGCGCGGTGAGCGCGCAGACGATGAAGCACTGGAACGACCTGATCGACGGCGTGACCGATCCGGTCGAGCGCATTCGGCGGGTGGCGGCCCAGTTTCCCGGCCATATCCAGAAGCTGTCCGATGCGTATCACGTGATTCACGGGGCGCTGTCGACCAGCCGCGATGCGAAGGTGATGAAGGTGATGAAGGAACACTATGCCCGGATCGAGGAATTTTTCGTGGGCGTGGTGAGCGACGGTCAAAAGGCCGGCATCTTCCGCCGCGACATGGACCCGCGCGTGCCGGCGTGGCAGTTGATCAACATCGGCATCGGATACGCGATGGTGTCGTTAAACCTTTCCAAGTTCGACGATTCGCTCATCGCGCAGTCGATTGAATTTATTCTGCGGGGGCTGAGAAAATAGTGGACCGGTCTCACCCACCTGCATGACGGTCCATCATCACTTCGCATCGACCGGCAACCATTGGGCCGCGTCGACGATCACATGACCCTCGGTGCCGGTGTTGGAAATCTCCATCGCCGCCTTCGCGCCGGCGTCAAAATGATAGGTGCCGAGCGACGCGAAATGCTTGTCGAGCGGTGGGGTGAGTTTCTCGTTCACGATCACCGTGCGGGGTCCACCGGCGAATCCTGAAACCGTGACGGGAACGTTGGCGGCGCGATTGGGGTTGGCGGTGTAGGCGAAGCGCACCTCGTAATCGCCGGCGGTTTTGAGGGTCGCGGTGAAGCGGGCGGACATCTTTCCCTTGTTCGCGTTTCCATCGTGGATGTAGCCCGGCCCGATATGCCCCGCGATGCTGCCGTGCGCCCATTCGCCGGTGAGTTCGGCTTTCACATCATCCAGAACGATGCCCGGCAGCGTGGCCGGATCGACCCCCGGGCTGCTCACCGGGCCGGTCCACGCGAGAATCTGCCTGTCGGCCAGCAATCGCTCTTTCAGCTTCGCGTACTCCACTTTTTGAACGGGGATGTTTGCGTCCATCGCCAGGCACGCCGCGGTGGCTGCCGACTGACCCAGCACCATGAACACCGGTTCCATGCGAATCGATCCGAAGGCGATATGCGTGCTGGAAAGACAGACCGGCACGAGCAGATTGGCACACTCCGCCTCCTTCGGCACGATCGCCCGATAAGCCACCGGGTAGGGACCGGGAATGCCCACCTGCACATCCCCTTCATTCTTCACGATCGCACGGCCCGTCTTCGGATCTTTCACCACCACACGCTGACAGTTGTGCGAATCCATGTTGTATTGGCCGAGCCCGATTGAATCGTCGGCGGTGATCTGATGACGGCAGTGATGTTCGGTCATCACATAGTCGCCGACCATTCGCCGTCCTTCGCGAACGTAGAGTGCGTGAGGCCATCCACCGGTTTCCTGAAAGGAGTCGGGCGTCAATCCCCACGGGGCGATTCCGCTGCGAACCGCTTCGGGGATGCGCGGGTCGTGGGCGAGAAAGTAGACATAGCCCTGCTGATAGTCGACGTGATCCCGGTAGATTTTCTCGCGGATCTCGTAGAGGGTCTTGAAATAGGTCGCGTCTTTAGGAGTCGTCGGCTCGCCTCGGGAAGGTCCATCCGGCCAGTCGTAGCTTCGGCCTATGTTGTCGGTGGAGAAGCCGCCGTTGTTATTGTTGTCCCCCGCGTGAGGGATGAACCCGGTCCCACCGCCAAGTAAAACAAATCGAAGCAGGAGCTCGTACTTTTGAGGGTCGTAATGATCGGGCTTGGGGAATGCAAGGCCACCCCTGGCGAGGAACATGCGGAAGTTATACGCCTGCGCCAGTCGATCGCCCGAACCTGCTTCGGCAGTCCCCTCCCCGGTGATGCCCCAGAGCAATCCGCTCTTCGGATCGCCCTCGATAACATAGGGATCGACCGGAAGGGTGAAGTTATGCGCACCCGGCGCATGGACGCCATTCAGCGTTTCACCGTATTCCGAGTTAGACTCGCGGCCCACATGATAGGAGACTCCAGCGGCGGCCATGAGGTCGCCTTCGTAGGTGCAGTCGATGAACATCTTCGCGCGGAAGGTCGCGCCATTCTCGCAGCGCAGCTCCAGAAGGCGACCGCCCTCTTTTTTGACCGAGAGAAGGCGGTGTTCGGTATACACCGGCACCGCCGCCGCGTTCAGCATGTCGCGATAAGCCGCCTCGGCGACGGCGGGTTTGAAACCGGTTTGACCGACTCGACCGTAGAATTCCCTGGCGATTCCCCCCGCCGCCGTGCCGCCGTCGGTGGCGCTAAGGCCTCCGGTGGTCAACCCACCGATGTGCGTGCCGAACTCGATGAGCACCGCTTTCCTGCCCATGCGCGCAGCTTGAATCGCCGCCGTGATGCCGCCGCTGGTTCCGCCGTAGACGCACACGTCGGCGTCGATTACTTCCGGGTCTCGCCGGGGAGCGAGTGGATAGTAGTAGCGAAGATTGGGCGAGGTCTGCGTGATGGCGGGAGAATCGGCGCTCGCCTGCACACTCAGGGCGAGCAGGGCCGCGATGAAAACACGAAGGCACGGGCGAAGCGGCATGAGGGTCTCCAAAAATGTGCGGGCATAGAATGAACGCCTCTACAAGACCGGTAATATAACCATAATGTCGAACACAATGAATCCAAGATTTCTTGCTTCGATCGGTGGCGTCTGCGTCCTCTTCGCTTCCATCGCGATATTGCAGGTCACGGGTTGCAATCGCGGTTCGGCAACCGCATCGCTCGGCGAGGTGGTGATCTACTCGAGCATCGATGAGCCGTATCTCACGCCGTTGGCCAAGCGGTTCGAGCAGAGGACGGGCATCAGGGTTCGCGTGGTGACGGACACGGAATCGACCAAGAGTGCGGCCCTGGTCGAGCGTCTTGAGGCGGAAAAAAATCGCCCGCAGGCGGATGTCTATTGGGGCAACGAGATTTTTCACACGATCCGCCTGAGCGGGCAGGGAGCCTTCACGCCGTACCGCCCCTCTACCGCCGAGGATGTCCCCGCGAAGTGGCGAGGGCAAGGCGATCTGCACACGGACATCGGCTTGCGGGTGCGGATGATCGCCTTTTCATCCCGCCCGGAATTTGCGGGGAAGGCCGCTCAAATGCATGGCCTGTCCGATCTGCTCGACCCGGAATTCAAAGGGAAAATCGGAATCTGCCATCCCGGATTCGGAACCGCCAGCGGGCACTTCGCGGCGATGTACGTTCTATGGGGCGAGTCAAAGTACACGCAATTCCTGAAGTCACTTCGCGCCAATGAGATCAAATTACTCGGCGGCAATTCCGCAGTGGTCGATCAGATTGCCGCCGGAAATCTGATCGCCGGCCTCAGTGACAACGACGATGTGAACAACGCGAAATCGGAAGGTCAGAAAATCGATGCCATCCTCCCAGATCAGCAGGCGGACGGCATGGGCACCCTGCTGATTCCCTCCACCATCGCCCTGGTGAACCGTTCGCCGCACTCGGAGAACGGGAAGAAGCTGATCGACTTTTTGTGCGACCCGGCGGTGGAAAAGGAACTGATCGCCGGCCGGTTTTTCAGGTATTCGGTTCGAGAGGTGCAAAGGGTGAAGGCGATGGGAGTGGACTATGTGAAGTGTGCGGAGCAGATGAAAGTGGCGATTGAGATGGCACTGAAAATTCTGCAGGACCGGTAGGAGGTTTTACGAGCAAACGTCAATGCAATGTTTTCGATAGTAGGGTGCCACAGGTCGCGGTACTCCGAGACTTGTGCCTGCCTGTTGACCCAAAGACACAGGTCTCGGAGTACCGCGACC
>JANXVV010000215.1 GCA_025351525.1 Humisphaera sp.
GACACCGGCACCGCGCAGGACCTGGTGGGCGGCGATCAGATTCTGTTCACGCCGGAACCCTCGATGGATTGGCTCGATTGGCTGGAGGGGACTTACCCCGTGCCGACGAATGTCGGGGCCATTGCGGCGGATGCGATCGGCGCGGCAGGCAATGTCTCGGTGGCCAGCGGGATGTTTAGCTACGGGCAGGTGCTGAGCGACCCGGTGACCGTCAAGCATGTTGCGGGGGACACGTTTTTGCCGGTGCTGAAAGTGCCGAAGGCGATTTTTGTGGCGACGGTGAAGTTCTGATCGGACAACTTGGTTGAGACGGGCCGCTCCGAAAGGGGCGGCCCATTTTTATGCACGCCCTGGTGGCACGGGCTTCCCGCCCGTGTTGGCGGCCTCCAAATTAAGATATTGCTTAAAAAAGGGACTCTTCGCACCTGCCCGCTAACACGGGCTGGAAGCCCGTGCCACAACGGTGCTCTAAGATACGATCTCAGGTATCGACTTTCGCGATGGAAGTCGGACCGTGAAAATCGTTCCTGCGTTTTCGTCGCTCGTCAGTTCGATCGTGCCCTCGTGGGCTTCCACGATCGACTTGCAGATCGCCAAACCCAGCCCGCTGCCGCCGGATTCGCGATTGCGATGGGCGTCGACGCGGAAGAAGCGGTCGAATACGTGCGGGCGGTCCTTCGCGTCGATGCCTGTTCCGGTATTCGAGACGATCAATTCGACGCACTCTTCATGGGTCGCAATTGCGACGCGGACGGTTCCCCCTTCGCAGTTATAGCGAATTGCGTTGGTGAGCAGATTGGTCACCACCTGGGCCAGTCGAACCGGGTCGCCGGTGATGTCGGTCGGGGGAAGGTCGGCTTCCACCTGGACGAATTTTTCCGCCGCCAGCGGGCGGAGCATCGAGAGGCATTCGTCGGCGATCTGCCCGAGATCGATAGGCTGACAGTCCAGTTTCAGTTGGCCGGCATCCGCACGGGCCAGCAACAGCAGCGATTCCATCAGCCCCTGCATCCGCCCGCACGCCCGCAGGCACGTCGCGATCGTGCGGCGATATTCATCCGGCGTTCGATCGCGCGACAACGCCAACTCCGAATGCGAATGAATCACCGCCAACGGCGTGCGCAATTCGTGCGAGGCATCGGCGGTGAAACGCGACTGTTGCTCGAACGATGATTCCAACCGGTCGAACATCGCGTTCAACACCCGGGCCAGATCGCCCAATTCGCTGGCGGTGCCGGTGGCGTCGATCCGACCGGAAAGCTGCGATGCGGAGATGGTCGCGGCGGTGGCGGTCATGGCGCGGATCGGGCGGACGACCCGGAGCGACAGAATCCAACCCCCGGCCAAACCGATCGCCAGCACTCCGCCACCGGTCGCGATGAGCAACCACGCCAGCCGATTCATTTCATTGCGCTGCCGTTGCGTCGATCGGCCGATCAATACGCCCGTCCGTTGAGGCCCCATCACATACGCTTCGCGAATGATTCCGCGATGACGGAGAATCGCCGGTTGCGGGCCTTCCAACTGAAAACCGGGGCGGGGCACTTGAAGATTGGGAGCGGTGGTTTTGATGATCTCACCGTTCGCGCGCCAGATGATCAGATACGGCTCATCATCGTGGCCATCGCCAAAGGGCTCGAGCAAATTGGGAGGCACCTCCAATTCGCGAAGTGGCCGTTCACCCTGCGGGCGATCTTCGGGAGGGCGATCGAAGGGGGGGCGATCCTGCGGGCGCAATTCACCGGGCGGCCCGTCGCCGCGCGGGCGGTTGGGATTGTTGGGCGGTGGATCGAGATTATCCGGGTTGCGAACGGGAGGCGGGGGCCGGCGCAGGGGGCCGGCCAGCTTGGCCGCCAGCGAATGAACCCGACCGGCCAGCTCCGCATCCACCTCGGCGTATTTCGCACGGCTGCTTCCGTAATAGGTCGCCGTGCCGAACCCGATCAGGGCCAGCATGAGGATGGCGGCGTGCCATAGTTGCAGGGTCCAGCGGATCGATCTAAGCATTGACCTGATACCCTTCACCACGCCGGGTGGCGATAAAATCCTTGCCGAGTTTTTTGCGGACATTTGAGACATGCACGTCGACGAGGTTGGAGAGCGAGTCATCCTCCTCGTCGAACAGATGATCGTAGATCGCGGTGCGGGTGACGAGTTTGCCCTTGTGCAGCGCGAGAAATTCCACCAGTGAATATTCACGCGGCGTCAGCAGCACGGGGTGGCCTGCCTGCCTCACACTGTGAGCAGTGGTGTCGATTTCGATGTCGCCCATGGTGATGACCGGGTTGGCGTTCCCAGTGGTCCGCCGAATGAGGGCCCGCAACCGCGCCAGCAGTTCGGCCAACTGGAACGGCTTGGTCAGATAGTCATCCGCGCCGCCGTCCAAACCCCGCACCCGATCGGGCAGGGCATCGCGGGCGGTGAGGATGAGAACGGGGACGGCCTTGGTTTTGCGGAGCTCGTGAAGCACGCTCCAGCCATCCATGCGCGGGAGCATCAGGTCGAGCACGATGGCGTCGTATTCTCCGCCCTGGGCCTTGAACAATCCCTCGCGGCCTTCGACGGCGGAGTCGACGGCGTACCCTTCCTCGCGCAGGGACTGCGTCAATGCCGAAAGCAGATCCGGTTCATCTTCAACGACTAATACCCGCATTGGTCTCTGACTTTCTTTCCGGTTCTGAGGGATCGAAGGAAACGCGTGTCGGGTTGGGTGCCACAGGTCTCGGAGTACCGCGACCTGTGGCACCTTACGCCTCTGAAAACCAAGAAGCTATTGACGGCCCATTTCAACGATCATACCTGATCAACCTGAAGGAACGATGAAGACGCGCAGGATCGCTTGCGGCCTGGCACGCCCTTGCCCTATCATCCATCGTCCATGACAGAACGAGAAAACATCCGTTTCGGCATCTGCACCTCCACCGAAAACGCCGTCGCCGTAAAGCGGGCGGGATGGGACTTCGTCGAGGAATTCATCCAGCCCACGCTGCAAGGCCATCTTCCGGATTCCGAATGGCATGGCTTGGCGCGCATCCGATCTTCGCCGCTTCCGGTCATTGCCGCCAACAGTCTGGTGCCGGCGGCGATGAAGTTGACGGGGCCGAATGTGAATTCGGCACAGCTAAAGGAATACATGAGCCGGGTGATCCCCCGCGCGGCACAGGTGGGGATCAAAACGCTCGTCTTCGGCAGCGGCGCGGCCCGCATGGTGCCGGAGGGGTTTGATCCGCATCAGGCTCGCGAGCAGTTGCTCGACTTCATCCGCATGAGCTGCGAATTCGCCGCCCGGCACGAGGTGTTGATCGTCGCGGAACATCTGCAGCGCGGCGAATGCAACATCGTCAATTCGGTGGCCGAGGCGATGACGTATGTAAAGGAAGTGGATCACCCGAATTACCGGTGCCTGGTCGACAGCTTTCACTTCTGGTTGGAGAATGAATCGCTGGATTCGCTGCGCGAAGCGATGCCGTGGATTCGGCACGTGCATTTGGCCGACACGGAAGGGCGCGTTCCACCGGGAGAGAGCGGCAAGCACGATTACCGGCCATTTTTCAGCGTGCTCAAACAGGGGGGCTACCATGGCCCGATCAGCATGGAGTCGCCGACGTTCACCGATATCGCCGGCGCGGGTCCGAGAATACTTCAGTTTATCAAAACACAATGGAAGGAAGCGTAATGTCCCATCGCATTTTTAATTTCAGTGCCGGTCCGGCGATGCTGCCGACGGAAGTGCTCGAAAAGTCCGCCGCCGCGCTGCTCGATTATCAGGGCAAGGGTTTTGGCATCGCCGAAGTGAGCCATCGCGGCAAGGAGTTTGAGGCCGTCAACGATGAGGCGATCGACCGCTGCAAGCAGTTGCTCGGCATCGGCGATTCGCACGATGTGCTGTTCCTGCAGGGCGGGGCGACGGCGTTCTTCACGCTCATCCCGCTGAATTTTCTGCACGCGAATGCCGACTACCTGGTCAGCGGCGAGTGGAGCAAAAAGGCCGCCGCCGCCGCGAAGGATCTGGGCAAGGTGAATATCGTCGCCAGCAGCGAGGCGAGCAACTTCGATCATTCGACTCCCGCCGCCGAGTGGAAAATGTCCGCGGATGCCGACTATTTCCACGTCTGCTCGAATGAGACGGTGCATGGCCATCGCCTGCCGACGTTGCCGAAACACCCGAATCTGATCGTGGATGTAAGCAGCGAATTCATGTCGAGGCCGCACCCGTTCGCCGACTGCGCGATGCTGTATGGCGGCGCGCAAAAGAATCTCGGGCCCTCCGGTGTGGTGCTGGTGATCGTGCGGAAGGATATGTATCCGAAGCAAAAAAAGACGGCGAGCAAGCTGTGGAGCTTCAAGGATCAGGCCGAGAATAAATCGATGATCAACACCCCGCCGACGTTCGGCGTGTACATCCTGCTGGAGATTTTCCGCTGGCTGGACGCCCAGGGCGGATTGGCCGCGATGGAAAAGAAGAATGCCGCGAAAGCCGCGCTGATCTACGACACGATCGATCGGAGCAACGGGTTTTATAAGGGCACGGTGTCGGTGAAAGAGCAGCGGTCGCACATGAACCTGACGTACCGTCTGCCGAGCGAGGAATTGACGGATGAGTTTGTGAAGTCGGCGGCGAAAAATGAGATGGTCGGGCTGAAGGGCTATCGCACGGTCGGTGGAATTCGGGCGAGCATCTACAATGCCATGCCGGTGCAGGGATGCGAGGCGCTGGCGGAGTTCATGAAGGATTTCGCGTCGAAGAAGTCGTGAGATGCACCCGATCCTTTTCATATGGCCCGGCGTAAATGCCGGGCTGTACGAGAGAGCGTCCGGCCCCATTTGTTGAAACCATGTCGCTTCCCATCATCCAAGCCAACGCGGACCCCACGAAAAACGATCTGCTGCGCTATTATGCCCGCGCCCAATTGCATTGGGCGCGGCACGTCGGTGAAGAGACTGCGCTCGATGTCGGCACCGCATTCACCAACCCGCAACTTCCCGGAGCCTGCTACGCCAATCGCATTCTCGATGCATCGCTTCCCGAAGGCATTTCTCCCGAGCAGGCGATGACCGAGGTGACGGCTTATTTTGCCGCCGCCGGGACGCGCTGCCGGACGTGGGAGATGAATCCCGCCTCGCCGTCGCGGTCCACCGATCCGTTGGCGGATCATCTGATCGCCGGCGGTTACCTCCGCGACGTCGGCGATGTGATGTATCTGAAAAGCTACCCCACCGGGTCGCTGCGCGAGGTCGGCGATTTGAAGATCATCCCCGGCCGGGCCAGCTTCAAACACGTGCGCGCGCTGGCCGAGGAATCCGCCGCCCGATGGAACGCCCCCGATCTCGCCGAAGCGAAAATGCTGCATCTGGATGATTCGCACACCGATGCGCTGGTGGCGCTTCGCAATGGCATCGCGGTCGGATACATGGCGGTTCTGTCGGTGGGTGAGATCGGCGCGATCCAGGATTTGTACGTCGCCGCCGCCTATCGACGGCAGGGCATTGGCCGCACGCTGATGAGCCGGGCCTTGGAGATCTGCGCGCGGTCGTTGTTCAAGCACGCTTTCATCGGCGTTGCGCCGGACAACGCGGCGGCGATTACTCTCTACGAGCGCTGTGGATTTCAGAAGGTGGGGGAGACGATCACCTACCGCGCTCCGGCATGAAGGGCCAGGGGTGTGGGTCGGATGGCACCCACACCATCGGCATGGGGGGAATGCTATCCCCGCCCGTGAAACCGCATCCCCGCGCCGGGCGCCATCTCCGGCACTTCCACTTTTCCCCCCTCCGCCATCTGCCGATAAACCCCGCGATACTGATTGACGAACCGCGTGTGCGCGAAAAACTCATACGCCTCCGTGCGGGCCATGTCGGACAGCGCCCATTGCAGATTGGAATCCTCCTCCAGATCGAGCACTCGTCGCGCCAGGGCCCGCGGCGCGTTCGGGGCGGCCAGCAAAGCGGTATGCCGGTCTTCCAGCAATTCACCCACGGTGTAAGAAACCGTCGCCACGATCGGCAATGCGGCGGCCATCGCGATGGAGATCGGCAGCGTCGCCACGGGGCCGCGCGGGGTGACCAGAATGATGTCGGAGGCGGGCAGCAATTCTTCAAACTCGATTCGCCGACCCAGTTGTTTCTCGGCGTTGCAAAACAGACCGGGGCTTTTTTGGGCCTCGGCGAAGTGGCGCAGTCGCGGAATTTCCTCGCCGCGTCCCCAGGCTAAAATGCGGAACTTCGGATGGAGCACATGCAGAATCGCCGCCGCCCAGAGCGCCGATCGATGCCCGGCGGCGCGGGTCGATTCACCCGCCAGCAGCATCACCCGATCGTTCTCGCCAAAGCCCAAGGCCGTGCGCAGCGAGGCATCGCGCCGACGGTGAATCTTCGCGAATTCAACTCCGGGCCGAATGAGATGGCAGCGGTCGAGCGGCAACCCGCGCTCGACGCACGTTCGCCGCAGGGTGGCGGTGGGGCAGATGACCTGCACCGGGCTGTAATCCATCGCCGCCCGCAACCACCCGAGCGTTTTACCCGATGGAGAATCTCCGATCGTGTGAACCATCCGCCCCCGCAGCGTAAGCGCTGCCGCCAGGGCCCGGCTGCCCCAGGCGTGGATCAGATCGTGCGTTCCGGCAACGTCCCGCCTCAATCGCGCGAGGGCGGCGAAGACATTCGCGTAATCGCCCCCCGCGCCGATCGTCCGCGTCGCGACGTCAAATCCAAGGCCCGCATCGCGCGCCAGCGACTCTGCCCCGCGCCGGGTTTGAAAGCCGGCGGCAAGGTCGACCAGGTGAAGAATGCGAATCGCGGGGGTGTTCATGGGAAGCGGAAGATTAGTCTATGGACCACTTGAAAGCCAAGTGAGATTCTGAGTGCCGATCGGGTTTGAGCTTTCCGGTCCCCTCCCCCCGGTACTCCGGGGGGAGGGTTAGGGTGAGGGGTCTTGCCTTCATCCTTCTCCGGGTCGGGATATCACGCCATTTGCAGCACGAAGAAAAACCCCTCACCCTAACCCTCCCCCCTTGAGTACAAGGGGGGAGGGGATCGGAAAGCCCAATGCGATGGCCTCGCGCCACAAAACGAATCCCTGCCGGATTCTTGACACAAGCCGTCTCTGTTCCGAAGCTATGCGGGCGTTCCCACGAACCTTCGGAATCTCATCTGTCCTGCAGCGAGGAGAAGCACACATGCCCGTGAAATATGGCGTTATCGGATGCGGCGCAATTGCCCAACGGCGGCACATTCCCGAATGCATCGCAAACCCCGAATCCAAACTTGTCGCCCTGGCCGACCCGGTCAGGGAACGAGTTGACGAACTGGCCGGCAAGCATGGCGCCAAGGCGTACACCGATTACAAGGAGATGCTGAAGGATCCGAACGTCGACGCGGTGGTGGTCGCCGGCCCCAACAGCCTGCACGCGCAGCAGAGCATCGATGCGCTGAACGCCGGCAAACACGTGCTGTGCGAAAAACCGATGGCGACCACGCGCGACGATGCGAAGGCGATGCTGGAGGCCGCGAAGAAGAACAAAAAATTCCTGATGATCGGCCTGAACCAGCGCCTCATGCCCGCCCATGTGAAGGCGAAGAAAATTCTCCAGAGCGGCGTGCTGGGCAACGTGCTTTCCTTCCGCACCGCCTTCCAGCATCCCGGCCCCGAAGGGTGGTCGGTCGATGCGGGCAAAAGCTGGTTCTTCAAAAAGGGACAGGCGTTCATGGGCGTCACCGGCGATCTCGGCGTCCACAAAGCCGACCTGCTCCGCTGGCTGCTCGGCCAGGAATTCACCGAAGTCACCGGCGTCCTCTCCACCCTCGACAAGCGCGATCCCGAAGGCAATCTCATCGAACTCGACGACAACGCCTACCTCGTCCTCAAAACCGCCGGCGGCATCCTCGGCTCGATGATCCTCTCCTGGACCAACTACGGCGCGGAAGAAAACTACACCGTCCTCCTCTGCCAGAACGGCGTCCTCTCCCTCGGCACCGACACCACCTACGGCGTCATCGTCGACTACCGCAACGGCGAGCGCGAACTCCACAAAGTCGGCGAAATGTCCACGAACACCAAACAGGTCGGCAGCGGAATCATCGATGCCCTGACCCATTCCATCGCCACCAACACGCCGCCGTCGATCGATGGCGTCGAGGGATACAAGTCGCTGGATGTCATCCTGACGGCGATGGAGGCGGCGAAGGAAGGGAAGATGAAGAAGATCGGGTGAGGGTGGGCGTGAGGCGGGGGGAGAAAGCGCGAATGACGAATGACGAAATTCGAATTCACGAACAAATGACGAATTTCGAATGAAGCAATGACGAAACGAAATCCCCGTTTCGTCATTTCCCCATTCATACTTCGTGATTTGTTCGTGAATTCGAATTTCGTGAATTCGTCATTCATTCGGCCGGGTGCCAAGCTCCGGTCCGGAGATTCCGTCCGCTGAAACGGACCCTGCGAACCACGGGCTTCTCTTGGATGCCCGCCGCCGGCCCGGTATGATCCGGCCCATGCCCGCCGCACCCGATGCCGCAACCGCTCCCGAGGTGACCCCCGATACGCTGAGTTACGCCGCCGCGCCGAAGGGGCGGGGGGCGCGCGTGCTGCGCCGCTTTCAGCCGGGGACGGCGGGGTTTTTCCTGCTGGTTGCGTTGCTGACAGGCGCGGCGGCGTGGGGTGCGTGGAAGGGGATCCTCTACCGCGACCGCAAGGCGTTTGAGGCGTGCGCGGCGATCGACGGTATCAACATAATCACCCTCACCCATGCCCCCTCGCGCGGGGCGCTGCGGCACCTGGCCCGGCTGCCGGGCGGGCCGTGGGACCTTGCTCTGGTCTGGCCCGCCGCCGAAGGGCTCGGGGCATCGTCGGCGATCGGCACGGTCGAGATGGCTCGGATCTACGTCGGACCCGCTGTCGATGCCGACGCCCTGCTGTTGGAACTGTCCCGGCCCGACAGCGGGCTTGCGGCGCTGACGTGCCTGACCCTCGAGGGCACGCGCGTGACCGATGCGGGACTGATGGCGCTGTCCCGCCCCGACAGCGGGCTTGCGGCGCTGACGGACCTGAACCTCTACGGCACATCCGCGACCGATGCGGGACTGACGGCGCTGGCCCGGCCCGACAGCGGGCTCAAGGCGCTGACGTACCTGGGCCTCTTTGGCACGCCCGTGACCGATGCGGGACTGATGGCGCTGGGCCGCCCCGACAGCGGGCTCAAGGCGCTGACGCGGCTGGCCCTCGACGGCACGTCCGTGACCGATGCGGGCGTCCAGGCGCTTCAACAGGCCCGGCCCGCGCTGCAGATCGATCGCTGATCCGGCGGGCGGGCGCTGCGGATTGACGCTGCCCGAACGATGGATGATCCATCGGGTCGGCTCCGCCCTGCGGACCGATCTCATCCCGCCCATGCTCGGCTCGCAACCGCCAATGCAGTCTTGTAGGGTCCGTGGTACTCCGCGGACCGATTGACGTTCGCCGACGGACGGTCCGCAGAGTACTACGGACCCTACAGGACT
>JANXVV010000230.1 GCA_025351525.1 Humisphaera sp.
CCCATTGGTCCAGTCGGCGGCATAGAACCCGCCATCGGTCCCGAACTCCACGTCCGTCGGCAGAATCTGCCAGACATATTGCTGCCGATCCTCCATCGTGAAGCTCGCGCCGTGCGGCTTCATCGTGAAACTCCACAGCCCGCTGTTGGTGATGCCGCCTTTGAAATCGCAGAGCAGAAAATGACCGTCAAACGATTCGGGCATTCCCGTGCCGGGATAAAAAGTGCAGCCCGACGGCCCGTTGCCGATATGGGCGATCGGCGGGGTCATGTACATCTGGTCGGTGTCTTTTTCCACCGCCATGATGTTCTCCATCAACAGCGCGCCGGTCGGTTTGGGTTTGGTGATGTGCTGATACCCCACGCGCCAACCGCAGTCGGCCCCTTCGACGACGTAGAACCACTTGGCCGGGTCACCGTGGTCGGAATTGTTGTCGCCGGTGTAAAGATTGCCGTGATCGTCGAAGCAGAGTTTTTGCGGATTCCGCAGGCCATAGGCGAAGACTTCCAAGTTTGCGCCATCGGGATCGCAGCGCAGCACACCACCCATGTCGGGATAGACCAGTTGCTTGCCCTCTTTGGTGGTGACGTTGAAACCGCGATCACCGCACGAGAAATAGAGCTTGCCATCCGGTCCGAAACGCAGGCCGTGCAGGTCATGGCCTTCAAAGCTGTACCGCACGCCGTAACCGGTCGACATGACTTTCCGCTCATCGCTCACACCGGTTTGTTTGTTGTCGCGCAGCACCCACAGGTTCGGCATGTTGCTGAAATAGACATTCCCCTTCCGCTCGAGCACCCCGGCGGCGATGCCGTCTTCCAGCGCGTTGAATCCATCGGCCCAGATGACGGCCTTGTCGCATCGCCCGCCGCCGGAACTGTCTTCCAGCAATCGGATGCGGTCCGGGTTCTTCGTCAATTCCCGCCAGCTATCCGGCCAATGCCTCTTGACCATCGCGCTGCGGTCCGCCACCACCCGGCAGGCCAGATCCTCGTCGATCCAGTCGTAGATGTTGCGAATATCCAGAACCCCGCCGCCGCGAAAACGGTCGGTCTCGACCACCCAGATGCGCCCGCGCGTGTCGATGCTCATCGCCACCGGATTGATCAACTGCGGCTCGGCGGCCCAGGCGGTGACCTTTAAATTCGCCGGCTTCTTGAAATGCGCGATCGCCTGCTCGGCTTCATCGAAAGCCGGCGGCACTTTTGGATCATAAGTCGGGGCCGGGTCGACGTAGGGTGCCTTGTCGACGGTCTTCGCCATCGCATCGCAGACGGGACCTATCGCCAGGAATGCCGCCAGCGAAAAGAAAAAGAATCGGTGGGAGCGGGATGCAAATGGATTGGTTCGATTCAAAGTGGAATTCATAGGTTGGCCCATCTTAGGGGAGACAAAATGGAACGCCAAGAATCTTTCATGGGCTGGTAGCCCGTGCTACGTCAAAGACCGCACAAACTTTGTGCTGGTTGTCGTGCATTGCAGCTCGTATGATTGACGACGCGGGGGAAAAATCCGGAGATCGAACCATGCCGCAGACCGCGACGCAACTGCTTGTGAACGCCTCCGACGCCGGATTGCATATCACGGGATTGGACGGATGGACGCAGACCCGCCTGGCCAAAACGTTGCAGATTCGTCGCGAGACGCTCAACGCCATCATCAACCGCTCGCCCGGTTCCGAACCGACGGTCGAACGGCCGCGGATGATCGAGGCCTGCCGCAAGCTCATCACCTTCGCCGCCGCACTCTCCTCGAAAGATGACGCGATCCTCAAGAACCCGATCGACGTGGCGAATCTTCAGAGCGATGACGGTCAGGCCTACGAGCACCATCGCCTGCGGCTGCATCGGTTGGTCGAAGAGGCGGTGCAGTCGAATCAACTCACGAACGCCCTGTGCCGCATCGGTGAGTTCGCCAGCACCGCCATGCACGCCGCCGAGGCGTATCGGCTGCGGATGATCTGCAATCTGGTGACCGCCATCCAGCGGCTGCTCGACAAGCCCTCGTCGCGCGAGGTTTCGACCGCCGTGCTGCGGGCCAATCTGGTCCGGTTGTATCGTGCCGAACGAACCGCCCGGCGTATCGGGCGCGATCGTCACTCCGACCCTTCCATTCAGGAGCAACTCCATTACGTACGCGGGCAGGCGGGCTACGCGCTGATTTTCTCCGGCATTCTGCTGATGCAACCCAGGCTGATTCGGCGAGGAGGTGAACGTCTGTTCCACGCGATCGCGGTGCAACCCGCTGCGGATTGCGGGCACTGGAGCAACCTGCTTCGAGCCGCCAATGATCTGCTGGCGGGCAATCCCGTCGAGGCGCAGGAGTGGGCCGGGCGGATCGTGTTGGTCGCCAGGACTCAAACCGGCGATGGATTCGCGACGGCGTATCACACGCTTCAATCAAAAGGCGAAATTCAACGACTCCGAACCCATTGGTCGCAGAGCAGCGACAAAACGGAAGTGGATCGATTGTTGCAGTCGGCTCCGTCGAAAGACCCGCCGAATCGTAGCTGCACTTTTAAGAAGGCGGTCCACGGCGCGGTGGCGGCGATTGTTTTGACATGGGCGGCTTGGGCGACGTTTCCGACTTTTGCGGGGGACGGGCGCGATTTTAAATCGAACCAGAGCGAGCCGGCAAACACGCCGCGAGTTCAGACTCCACCGGCGCAGGCTTCCACGCCGACTCCAGCCCGCCCGCAGACTGCCACCGCCTCGGGTTCAACGCCAAAGGATGCCCGCCCGGTGGTTCGCCTTCGGGGTATGGGTCGATTCAGAATTGACGAGTCGGATTCCAATGCGAAGTCCAATCGTGAGATCGATCGAGGCAACGCGGATCTGGCCATTGCGTCGAATGAGCCGGACCGCGCCCTTGCCGGCAACCGACTTACGCAGGCCTTCGACGATGCGTGGGGCGACAACATCAAAGCATATGCCCGCGTGACGGGAGGCTCGGCAAAAGTCATCGTGGTGCCAAAGCCCATGCCCGAGCGAAATCCCGAGGCGGCGATGGATCGGCCCGCACCCAGACCCGCGCCAATCTCCACCGACCCGGTCGACAAAGCGGCCCGAGCGCTTGGCATGGCTAAAAACTATCTGTCGACGGGGGATGAGTCGATCGCGCGGCGTAAGTTGAAAGAGATCGTGAAGTCTTATCCGGAGACCCCCGCGGCGCAGCAAGCGCAGACGATGCTGCAACAGTTGGCGGTGAACTGAAACGAACGATCCTGCAATTTCTCGCCTTTTAGCGGCTGTGCCGAAGGCACGCGTTTCTTCGGGTTAAAAAAACGCGTGCCTTCGACACAGCCGCTAAAAAAAACTTTGGCTTTCCGACGAGCGAATCGGCCGAGATGCTATGGTTTCCCCGACATTTTCAACAACTGATCCAGCTTCTGGGCAGCCGACGGGGTGGATAAGACCTTCGACTGCGCCCGAATCTCCGGCCCGTAAGCGCGATCGACTAAGATAAACGACAGACAAACCAGCAGGGCCGCCACGCCGAGCACCGCGCCGGCGACGCCGTGGGCGGAGCGGGCGCCGAGCATCCCGATCACGATCGCCGCGATCACCACCGGCAAGAAAAACCAGATGCCGAAAACGGGCAGCGACACCGCAAGGCTTTGGATACCGAGGTAAACGGCGACGGGAATGCAGAGCGCGCCGAGGATCATCGCCGCCAGTCCGAGTCCGGCATGGGCGGGGATGAGGGGTTCGGCGGAAGTAGGAATGGTTTCAGGCATCGCGGCGATTGTAGCGGAAGGGACGCGCCATCACTCATGCCGCAGCGCTTCGATGGGATTCATTCTCGCCGCCATGATCGCGGGGTAGAGGCCGAAGCCCACGCCGATCACACCGCTGATGATGAAGCTGCCGAGGACCGACCAGGTGGCGATTTGGATCGGGTGCTCATCGACGCTCCTGAACAGCCGCGCAATCAACGGCACCGATTTGGCGGCGAGGATGCCCAGGGAGATTCCGATCAATCCGCCGGTCAATGAAATCACCGTGGTCTCGATCAAAAACTGCAGCGTGATATGCCGTTGCTTGGCACCGAGCGCCCGGCGGATGCCGATCTCGCGGGTTCGCTCGGTCACCGTCGCCAGCATGATATTCATGATGCCGATGCCTCCGACCAGCAGCGAAATGCTGGCGATTCCGACGATCAGAAAATCGAACGATCTGGCCGAGGCCTCGGCAGCGCGGAGAATATCGAGTGGGGCTTTCACCACATAATCGACGCTGCCGGCATGAAAATTCGCCAGTGTGTTCTCGGCAATGAGTGCGATCGGTTCCACATCGTCCACCTCCTGAACCTGAATCCAAATCTCGGACAGTTCGATAATCTTCCGCTCCATGCTGCCGGCTTTGATGTTGACGACGGCATCGCCGAATGCCGAGCGCGCGGTGGAGAGCGGGAAATAGACATCGTCATCGAGATCCCGCCCGATCATCTTCTGGCCCTCCCCGCGCACACCGGTTGGATCCAGCACGCCGATGACGGTGCAGATCATGGTGCTTCGCCCGGAAGCGCCGATCTGAACTTCAGTGCCGATCGGATCTTCAAAGGGGAATAACTGCTTCGCGACCGAGGCACCGATTACGCAGACCGAAGCCTTTTCGTCGTAATGGATCTGATTGAAATAATGACCCCGCGCCAGGGGAAGATTGATCACATCGAATGCATCGGGCACCGTTCCGATGGCGTGGGCGGAACCGGCCAGCAGCCCGCCGTGCGTCACCTTCTGCTCGGTATCGCGCATGGGCACGATTTTCGCGAGACGGGGAAGGGTCGTCAATCGATCCAAATCGTCGCGATGCAGGCCATAGCTCAGCACCCGGCTGGACCGACCGGTGGCCTCCGTACTGATGGCGGGAGGGCTCGATCGAATCAGAATATTCTTCGCCCCAAGCTGCCGCAATTGTGCCAACGCTACCTGCTTGGCCCCTTCCCCGATGGCGACCATGCAGATTACCGCCGCCACGCCGAGGATGATGCCGAGGGCCGTCAAAAAACTGCGCAGCTTGTGCAGCACGAGATTGCGAAGGCCGAGGCGGAAAGTTTCAAGTAAGAAGTTCAGCATGGATTCAGTTGTCAGTAGTCCGTTGTCAGTGGTCCGTTGCGAATCGCGTTCCGGCACATCCCGGTCCCCTCCCCCCATGTACTCATGGGGGGAGGGTTAGGGTGAGGGGTCTTTTCTTCGTGGCAAGAGGACGCTTCATTCCTCGACTCGGCGGAAGGAAAAGGCAAGACCCCTCACCCTAACCCTCCCCCCGGTTTACCGGGGGGAGGGGACCGGAAATTTCAAATGCGATGGCCCTGGGGGTCATCCGGATTTGCATTGACAACGGACCACGGACCCCTGACAACTGACCCCCATGCAACCCTCCCTCTTCACAAAGATCATCGACCGGCAAATCCCCGCGAAAATCGTGTATGAGGACGAGACGTACATCGTCATACACGACATCCAGCCGCAGGCGCCGGCCCATGTGTTGGTGATCCCCAAGCGGCAGATCGAAACATTGAACGATCTGCAACCCCGCGACGCGGAACTGGTGGGCGGGATGTTTCTGATCGCCCGAAAAGTCATGGCGGAGATGGGACATCAGGACTACCGGACGGTATTCAATTGCGGCAAGGGCGCGCAGCAGTCGGTGTTTCATCTGCACCTGCATGTGCTGGCGGGGCGCAGCTTCACGTGGCCGCCGGGGTAAAAAAAAAGAAGACACCGGCTATTACGCACGGTGCCTTCCGGAGGGGAGAAAATGCGCCGATGGCGCGGGCAAATCGGGTCGCCTCACTTTTGCCGCGTGATCCGGATGTGATTTCAATCCAGCGTCACGTCCGCGAAAGTGTGGTTGACTGACCCTATGAATCGGTCAACCGGGGGCGAAAACTGAAACAATTCAACCAAACATTCAGGACGTTTTTTTTCGTGCATCGCCCCGGCTCCCATGGAACAAGTTCCATGGGCTTTTTTTAGCGATTGCATTTTTCATCGATCAGGATCCGCGCAGTGCATCGACTGCCGCCCGCAGCTTCGCGGTGGCATTTTCCAGGGATTCCCGCGAGGTGGATGACCGGTCAAATTCGACAGCGGGTCCGAAGCGCAGCACGGCTTCCTGCCGGTGGGTGAAGGCGGGGACCATGTCGGAAACGCCATATTGCGTGCCGTCGAGAAACGCGGGATAGACCGGCACCTTCAGCTTGATCGCCATCTGCGCCACGCCGGTTTGAAACGGGAGCAACTGACCTTTGACGGTCGAGATACGTCCTTCCGGAAACACGCCCAGAATACGGCCCTCCTGCAGCGCGCGAAGGGCCGACCGCATGGCCCCCGTGTCGCGCGCCGCGCGGTCCACGGGGATTGCTTCCAGCAATTGAAAGAAAGGTTTCAGCGGGCGGATTTCGTAGTATTCCTTGGCCATCATCCAGACGATGACGCGCTTGCAGACGGATTGGATCAGGATCGGGTCGAGCCCGCTGGTGTGGTTGCAAACCAAAATCGCCGGGCCTGTCGCGGGGAGGCGCGGCGGGGTAAGAACGGTCAGGCGGTGGTACACTCGCGAGAACAGAACATCCGCCACTTTCATCAGGCGAATCGAGAGTTTTTTCTCGGGATGAGGATGGAAATGGAGCGAGGTTTTGACGGGGTCTGTGCGGTCTTGCATGGTGGAGAACGTTCGGCGGTGATCGGTTCGTTTGAAGCCTTATGTCATTTCTCAAATCAGATGCATCACTCCTTTTTGCACGAACACGCGATGCCTTCCTCAAGCGCCTTCAAATGGTCCTGCGCCTCCGCAAAATCCGCGTGGGCCGGCGAGAGGTGGGCGACTGCTTCCTCGAGTAGGCCGCGCGCTTCTTCATTTCGACCCGCGTGCTGGAGGAAGATGCCATATGCGACGGTGGATCGGCCATGGGTGGACCAGTCGCCGGAACTGGCACCGTGGTCCACCGCTTCGCGATGAAGCGTTTCCGCCTGCTCAAATCGACCGGCTTTGTCGGCGGAAAGGGCGTAGTTCCGCAGCACGTTCGACAGCAGGGCCAAATCGTTCACCTCTCGCGCAGTGGCGACGGCGGCATCGTAGGCGGGCGCGGCTTCGTCGAACCGGCCAGCCCCGTCCAACGCCATCGCCAACGCCTGCCGGGCCATCGTCAATTGCGCGCGGTCGGGCATCGCGTCGCACACTGCCACCATGTTTCGGCAGGCGCTGATGTGAACCTCGTGATCGCCGTTCTGCTTTGCGGCGTTGGCCAGGGCAATGTCGACACTGAGAAGCAGAGAGGATTCCATTTCCGGTGTGGATTCCAATCGTCGCCGAAGTTCCACGAGCACAGCTTGGGCGAGCGACGAATCCGCTTGTTTGGCTTGGCGCAGAGCCTGATGGGCCAGCATCTTCTGCATCCCGCGCGTCAGATCGGGCCACGCTTCGAGCGATGTCGCATGGAGACCGTTCGCCGCTTTGACGATGAAGGCCCGCAACGCCAGATCCGCCGGAAGTCGCTCGTGCTTGGCGCGGTTCAGGATGTGTACGGATTCGTCGATTTTTTCCAGCGCCTCCATCGGCCGTTTGCGAGAGAGGAGCAGATCCGCCCATGCCGAAAGACCGATGGCATATCCCACGTGCTCCGCTCCGAACAACACTTTTCGCTCGGCACTATTTTCGGTCAGCACCCGCTCCGATTCATCGACCTTATTTTGATGGCTGAGGATATCCGCCAAATAGAGTTGATACGTCAACCGTTCCTTTTTCGCAGCATCCTCCGTCGCGGGAATGGCGACGGCCTGGCGACAGGCGATCTCGGCACGATCGAAGTGCCCGAGCGCGCTCAATATCGTCGCCAGCTTAAAACAAGCATCCGCGTGCAGTGGTGTATTGGGATGCGACTGCGCGGCGTTCGCGACGGAAGCCTGAACGATCTGCTCGGCTGCCGAGCCGTTGCCGCCCTGAAGCACCTGGATCGCCTGCTGGAACTGTCGAGTGAGATCGTCGCGATCACGGGAAGCCGCCCCGCCGCTTTTTTCCAACGTGGATGGAGGTTCGCCCGGATCGGGTGCGACCGCCGCCTTAACCTTCGCCGGTTGATCGGTCGCGGCCTCATCGAACGACTTCAAAACAAAGCGGTTGATCGCCGCCGAGATCACTTTCCACATCCGTCACTCCAAAGACTCCCGATCCATCAATACGCCGAGGGGAGGGCTGTAAGTCGCTGCAAGCTTTTTATGCGTGTTGATCCGTGTTGATCGGTCGCTAATTCTCCGCTTTTTCGCAAACCCCGCAATATCGTCCGCATCTGGGGTGGGTGCCACAGGTCGTGGTTCTCCGAGACCTGTGCCTGCCTCATAGCCTAAAGACACAGGTCTCGGAGTACCGCGACCTGTGGCACCGCGCGACCCTGAAAATGCGGAGAATTAGCGACCGATCAACACGGATCAACACGCATAAAAAGCTTGCAGCGACTTACAGCCCTCCCCTCGGC
>JANXVV010000291.1 GCA_025351525.1 Humisphaera sp.
GGCCAGTTGCAGCGTGCAGGCGGACTTGAACGGCGGGCACTCCAGGCCGAAGTGCGCCAGGGTGCCGCGAAGTTTGCGGAGGTCGAATTGGGCGTTGTGGGCGATGACCAGATCGGCGGACGTCAGCCGGTCGAACAGTTGCGGGGCGATGGCGGGGAACTCGGGGGCGTGGCGGACGTGTTCATGGGTGATGCTATGGATGGCGATGAAGTCGTCGATGAACCAGCCGAAGCCTTTGGGAGGGCGTATGAGCCAGTAGAGGGATTCGATGAGGTGGCCGTCCTCGAAGGTGGCGACGCCGGCGGCGCAGATGCTTGGGTCGGTGTGGTTGGCGGTTTCAAAGTCGATGGACGTGAATTTCATGGGGTTGCGAATCGAAAATGGGTGGGTCTGGATCAGCTTGAGAATTTATCAATAATATAGCACCGGGTTTACCCGGGAGAACCGCGAGGCAGCAAAAACCGCTGGATTTACTGACGGTTTACCCCGGTAAACCGGGGGCTATATAGGTCTTTAAGCTTGTTGCGATTCACGGAATATGCTGTAGGGTTCTAGGATCGAACAACGGCATCAGCTCAGCTATGCCGAGGAACGAGAACTCGGTGGGCAAGCCGGTTGGGTGGTAATAGCCGATTTTGGATGTCTTCCATTCGA
The DNA here is from genome assembly GCA_025351525.1 of Humisphaera sp. GTDB lineage: Bacteria > Planctomycetota > Phycisphaerae > Tepidisphaerales > Tepidisphaeraceae > JANXVV01. Next base: position 655 of record JANXVV010000291.1, read on the forward strand.
AAAGGTGTTCAGTTTTGTTCAATTTCGTTCAGTTTTGTTCCATCCGCCCCGCCGGCTGAGTGCGAGGCGGACATTTCTATCTGTGCTTGACAGAGCTCTTACTTAGCCGTTCCGCTTGCGGAGCGCGTCTGGCGGGAGAATCGCTCGAACGCGCTCCGCAAGCGGAAAGGCTAAAGAACGGGCTCGAAATAAATTCCGCATATGAGTTGGGTGCCCTTGAAAACCTGGAAGTTATTTACAACGCGTTCGTAAATGAGAAAAAGCCCGTGGTTTCTAAATCCACGGGCCTTCGCAAATTTCAGATTTGAAATTCCGGAATCTTCCTACTGCCGTGCATCCAAGTGCGCCGCAGTGCTGGCATCATCGGCGACCCTCATGCTCGGGGGAACCACCGATGCCGTCACGCCATGATTCAACTTCGCCGGATCGACCACCGCGAAATCAGTTGGATTGATGACGCGAAGGCTCAGTTGCGGGTCGGTGGTGATTTCACCCTTCACGCCGACAAACTTGCCCATGAGCGACAGAATCTTTCCGTCATCCGTGCGTACATAACAGACGGTGCGGCCATTCTGGGGATCGGTCAGGCGGTAGAGGGTGTGATTCCCAAGTTGCAGGCTGGACGACTGCAATTCACCGATCGCCGTGTAGATCGTGACGCCTTTGACGGCCAACTGCTCTTCCAAATCCTTCCGCTCGCCGATCAGGGCAACTTGACGTTTGTGCATCTGTTCCTGCACCTCTTTGGCCGTTGTCACTTCAGTGGCGGCTTGCGTGCGCAGCTTCAGGGTGGAAAGCCGCGTCTCGGCGATCCGACGCAGCGTATTCGGCAGCTTCTCACTGGCGGCAAGCACCTCATATTGCTTGACCAGTTCACTGAGCGGCTGCTGATCGATCGGTTTGGCGGAGGCGGTGCCAAACATTGCCTCGGCCTTATCGAACAGGGTTTCTGCCATCGTCTGATCGTCGGCGGGCTTGGTGGCGGCGATCGTCGAATCACCGGGCTGGGTGGCCGAAGACTTGGGGGGCATGCCGTTGGTCTGTGCGCCATTCTCAAGCGGCTTGGTCTCGTCGGGGTTTGACGGAATCACGGGTTCAGTCGGCTTCTGCACGATGTTCTTAATCGGATTGGCGGGAGCCTTCCCGTCTTCCTTCACCACCGGTGCGATCGGCTCGGCTTTGCCGGCGGGATCGGGTTCCAGGAACTGCTTGTTGACGTACACAAACGCCTTGCCTTCCGGCGGCGCGATCTTGTAATACTCATCCTGCTCGCCGAGAACCTTCACATCCATGCCCAGGGAAAGTTGGCAAAGCGGCACGACCTTGAGCGAATTCAAAACGCTGCCCGCCCGCACGTTGACGGCATCCTTGTTCACCTTGCCGGCGCTTCCGTCTCCACTGCGATCGACGAACGCCTTGGAGATGTAGCAAAAGCTGCCCTCCGGCGGGACGATCTTCAGCCAATCCATTTTCATGCCGACGACCGTGACGCGGGCGCCTTTATCCAGTTTGAGTGTCGGGTAATAACTGTCCGCAGGCCCGCAGCGAACGTAGACGGCGTTGGAATTCACAATGGCGGGAAAACTGTTCCGGGCGTTTTCGATCTCGACCTGCGACTGAATTTCGTCTGCGGTCCCACTGCCCGGCGCGGCTAGCGCACCGAGGGGTGAAATCGCCAGTGAAAACGCCGCAGCCCAAATGGCGGCTCGCGAATGTGTGCGGGAAAGAACGCTGGAACGACCCGATAAAGATTGAGACATGAGCACCTCCGTGCGCGTTAGAAAAGTTCCAATTCCACGGCTGAACACCGCGGCTTTTCGTCGATTATTAATTTGATGGCCCGTGAACCGGTCGGTTCAAATCATCAGGCTTGCAGGCCCGCGATTGAAACCTCAGACGGTGTATGTCATACCAGAGTGCGATCAAATGTAAAGCAGCTTCCGTTCAATCTCAAACAAAAATGGATCGCATAAAGTATCGGATTCAATACAGCCGCAAAGGCGCAAAGAGCGCAAAGAAAAACGCAAGGAATTTTTCTTCTTTGCGTTTTCCTTTGCGCTCTTTGGCGCCTTTGCGCCTTTGCGGCTTGTTTTTCTACTCCGCCGACGGCAAGGCATTCCTGATGAAACCGCCGACATCCGCGTGCAGTTTTTCCAGTGACTCGCGAACGTGATACATCATGTGACCGCCCTCATACATCACGCGGGTCACATTCCGCCGCAGGTCCGCCGACAGATTCATATGGCCGATCGTGTAATCCGTCGCGAAATACGGCGTGGCCAGATCGGTGTACCCGCTGGCGAACATCACCTTCATCTTCGGGTTTTCCCGCATCGCCCGCGCCAACGTCGTGGCGACATCCAGAAATCCCTGGCCATCCCGGCCAAGCGACCACGGTTGCACCCGGCCGCCGTTCAGCGATTCATAGGGCAAATCGCTTTCAAATTTCAGCGACTGATGCGCGTAGGCGGTCATCGTCGAGGTATACGCCGGGAGATAGTACGAAAAGCTCGGGTCGAACGCGGGGTCTTCCGAGAGCGGGGCAGGATCGACGCCGATGATCCGCGCATCGAATCGGCCGACGATTCTCCTTCCATCGCCGAGCAATTGCTTCTCGAAGTAACTCGGTGCGATGCGAAGATTGCTCTTGTCGATGACCTCTTCGGAGAGAGAGGTATACCGAGCCAATCGCTTGACGACCGCGGCCCGTTCGTCACCTTTCAGCGTGTCCCCGCGCGCAAGCGCTGCAGTGTATTCCGTCACGGCCCAGGCCTGAACCTCCGCCTGCGTCTTGCTCCGATCCTTCATCAATTCCGCATCCAGCTTTTTGTGATGCGCTGCGGTCGAGGCAAAGCTCGGGAGAAACAGAATGTAAGGCAGGTCGTTGCTTCCACTGTGCGAGATGGTCGCGAAATCCAGCACCGACGAGATGAAGATGATGCCGTTGAGATCGATGCCGCTATGCCCGAGCAGATAGCCCGAAAGCCCGGCGGCGCGGGTGGTGCCGTAACTTTCACCGGCGAGAAATTTGGGGCTGAGCCATCGATCGTAACGGGTGAGATACAGCCGAATGAACTCCGCGACGGTCTGAATGTCCCGATCGACACCGAAAAATTCCTCGGGTTTCACCCCTTCGGCGGCGCGGCTGTAGCCCGTGTTCACCGGGTCGATCAACACCAGATCCGTCGCATCGAGCCAAGTGCTCGGATTATCGATCAGCGCGTGCGGCGGGCCGGTGGGAATGCCCGCATCGTCCAGTTTCATGCTCTTCGGGCCCACCGCGCCCAGATGCAACCAGACTGAAGCCGCGCCGGGACCGCCGTTGAAAACGAAAGTGATGGGCCGTTTGGCGACGTCGAAATTCTCGCCCGATTCCTTGCGGTAGGCGACGAAAAAGAAATTCGCGCGGGCCTTGCCGGCTTCATCCTTCATCAACATCGTGCCGGCGGTGGCTTCATATTTCAGGGTCTGCCCGGCCACTTTCAGCTCGTGATGCGTGACGGAAAGTTTATCATCCCCGTGTGCGGCAGCCTTGGATTCCCGGCTAGCAGGCTCGGTCGGTTTGCTGGCGGGTTGAAGAGGCGGGACGGCTGACGCGGGAATAGTCAGACAGAGCATCGTTGCGAATGTGAGTAATCGGCTAGTCATGCGGGCATCATATCCGCAGATGCCGCCGAATCCATTTTTAGCGGCAGTGCCGAAGGCACGCGTTTTTCATTCCACATAGCCCGGCGATCAACTCCGCGTATCACGAGGTCGGGTGCCACAGGTCGCGGTACTCCGAGACCTGTGCTCTTGAGAATCCCAAAAGACACAGGTCTCGGAGTACCGCGACCTGTGGCACCTCATACTCAAAAAACTTCATCCTCGGGATACGCGGAGTTGATCGCCGGGCTATGTGGACTGAAAAACGCGTGCCTTCGGCACAGCCGCTAAAAAATG
>JANXVV010000386.1 GCA_025351525.1 Humisphaera sp.
GGTGCAAAACGGCAACGACGCCAAGCACCCGGGCCAGTTGGTCGGCACATGGAACGCCAACCTTAATTTCGGCAACGGGATGCTCATGAGCATCCAGTTGACGTTCAACGCCGACGGCACCTTCAGCAGCACGTCCATCTCGGCGGTGGAAACACTCAACAACGAGGGCAACTGGGAACTCAATGACAAGCTCACCAGCATTGTCACGACGAGCCCAACCACGGGCAAAATTTCCAGACCGTTCGGTTCGCGTGGAGACGTGCTGGATGTGACAGACCCCAATCTGGGCAATATCCGCTTCCAGCGGAACAAACAGCAATAGACCAGGGCTATCGCATTTTGAATTTCCGGTCCCCTCCCCTCGGTACTCCGGGGGGGACCGGAAAGCCAAATGCGATGGCCCTGCTACACCAAGTTGCAAACTGCTCTGTGCGTGGAACTTTTGTCGATCCCGTCGTAAAGCAATTCCAACATTGCCATTGCGCCCACGGCCTTCGCTGCCACAGCGCCGCCTCGGGGACATGCTCGATGATCTCCTGCTTTAGTTGCGAGATCTCCAGCGACAGTTTCATCGCCGCGTCATCGGGATGCTCCGCCCGCCATTGAGCCAGCGTGTTGATCCCGATGATCACTCCCTGACTCGTCACCAACGGCCCGCCGGAATTGCCATGGCGGACGACCGCCTCATGCTGGATCATCGTCTGGCCGTTGGAACGCAAAAACGGCATCACTCTGACATTAAGAATCCCAACGAAGTAGGTTGAAGCCGATCTGATAAGGCATCGGTAGCAAGACTAGGCCAAGAATTATATGGATCCCCTGTTCAGAATCCGATTCTATCATTAGAGAACTTTGCATTGCCAATATAGAACTGAACACCGCGATCAAATGGTGGAGGCGAGTGATGGATCGCCGTGAACTCTTGAAATGTGTGACCTCAATTTTCCATGCGTACTGATCTTCACGCCGCATATCGGACACATGGCCCAAGACTTCTCCAACTCACGTCTCTCTTGTCTCCGAAGCTCCCGCTCGTTTTGTTGAAGTTGCCGTTCTTCAAGTTGGATTTCCTCTTGCAACTTGCAAAGAACTAACTGCTTTTTGCATATCACCTGATTGGCATGATGGCAGGTCCAGCGCATGACTTCCTCGCCGTTGTAACCGTTACTGACGAGGACGAAATATTGGCCCAGCTCAATCTTTCCGATCAGTTGAATGTCATTCGTGGCCGCACATTTATCTTCAGGAGACACAAGCGGCTCGGTACTCTCATCACCCGATGCTGACGTGCCGCTCTTCAAGCAGCCTGCGGATTGACCGTCCCTCGGCTTAGGTAACCACATGAAACGCGCATTTTTCTTTACCATCTTGGTGTTCCGCAATAAGTTCGATAAACCTCATGCTCGTCAAAGCCTTCATTTTTGCTTCAAACACTCAGTCCACAGTTGTGCGACCCGACGGGCTGCAATCTGCCGCACGGGCTTTTCGAGGAAGAGCACTTCCTCAAGCAGCATTCTCCATTCACCTGTCAGCACGATCCCATCCATCAACTCCAATTTTAATACCGTCTTGCGAGCTATACGGGAAAGAGCGGTGTTCAAGGCAGACCTCGTGACCCGCGCATTTACCACCAGATCCCATTGGCGATCTTGCGGGACAATCTGAGGCTTCGGCCTTGGCATGGTGGTACATGCTGGACTGTTTGCAGGCCGGCCCGATGGCTCAGCCATTCCTAAAATCTCGGTAATTTTCTGAAGGCAGTTTTTCGCATCCGCATCATAGATCGTGGCCGCATCTTTAAACTCGGGATCATCTGCTGAAATACGGATATTTGAGTCACTCGTGCCATTGACGTATAGGATCACGATCAATGGACGCTTATGGCCATCACCTCGGCGCAGGGTGCGGCCAATTCGCTGAAGTCGCTGCCGGGGAGATTGTGTTGAGGCTACCAACATAGCGGCGTCCACTGCCGGCACGTCGAGTCCTTCGTCCAGTGCTCTACAAGTTAGTAGAGCCGACGGGCCGATTCCCCGAAATTCCTGCAAGATCGCGTCGCGGTGCCCATTCTTCATTTCGCTATGGAAGAGTTTGCACCATACCGGGTCATCATTTCGAGACGAACCGATGCCGGTAACCGAATCACGGACCTGTACGGCCACCCGCTGCACGACATCATCTTGCCCAGCCTCAGCCGTCCAGATACGTTCAAAAAATACAAGCATTTTCTTCTGGGCCTTGCTCACCAGCAACTCGATGATTTGCGGCATGAGTCTTAATTTGACTGCCGATGTGTGCGAGAGGGCGGCCCGCTTGAAGAGACACCCGAAGATCGCACGCACCGTTGGGTCCTCTTCATCGTTTAAGAGTCGCTTGAGGAATGCCCAGTAAAAATCGCCCTCCAAGTACTTCAGTTCCGGATACATGATCAATAGACTCTTTTGCAACTGTTGGAGGCGGGTTCCCAGTTCAAGGTATTGCGTGAGTTCATCGCTTGTGAGAGTGACACCGACATTCAGCACGTCGAACCGGGGAATAATGCCGCCTGCGACGGCATCGTTAATGCTAAACTTGAAAACAATTTTCCCCAATCCCTCGACCTCGAACTGATCGATCGTGGCGGACAGCCCCAGCGTGTAGTCGTAGGGATGGCGGAGGATGCGATTGAATAGTTTCTGGTCTTCGTTCAAATAACGTTGGCACTCGTCGGCGATCAGGAAGCTCTTGTGGCCGCCGAACTGACAATGAGCGAACAGCCCATTCTCCACGGCGGGGACCGCTGAATGAATTGTCGACACACATACCACGGGCAGAGCGCCGCCGTCACCCACCGCAAAACTCCCGCGCGATCCATCCCCAATTCGGCCGATCGGGCAATCCGGGAAATCTTTACGCAGCTGCTCGCACCACTGATTTAGCAGTGCAATTGTGGGAACCACGATCAGCGGGCTTACCCGTTCGCCACGAGATTGCAAACGTTTGAGAGATTTGATGGCAAGTATCGTTTTCCCGGTTCCTGTCATCGCCTCAACGATGCCACGTTGTTTAGCGTTGTCCCAAGCATTCAGCGCACTCTCTTGCCACTGGAAGAGTCGGTTAAGATCCGCGTCATCCCGAATCTCCTGTTTACCCGTCACAAGCCCTCGACTGGTTTCAAAGATATTCACATGGAGCCCCGGCATCCATAAGACTTTCAGAAGTTCTTCTCAACGCTTTGACTTAAAACTCATTTAAGAAGACTTCTAGAAATACCACTTATAGAGTTCGCACTCCCGCCCGCTTCGCTTCCCCTCAATACGGAAGCCATCACGGCAGGTCCCGCCACGTAAGCATATGCCACTTCCTTTTATCGCCATGATCGCCCGTCGAGTCAATTCGGCGGCATGACTATTTCGTAGCTGTACCATCAGCGCGAGGCACTCGTTAAAAGTGATTGTGACTCAGATGGCATCGAAGTGTTCTAATCCTGTCGAGTTTGCCGGATCTCCAACTGGCATTTGATTATTCAGCCGTCTTGCTCGTGTGGCACGCCCACAGTGGTCTGGACGGCTAAGCCGCAAGCGGCATCCAGTGCACCGAGTCAAGAACCACTCGAAATTCAGAGATAACATATAAGGCACCCTACCCCTTTCAAATATGCACTGTCGCCTTTGGCAGCACATTCGTCAAAAGGAGGAGCGTTTTCTCATCGGATGTGTTGCGGGCATGTTCAATTCGGCTGACGGTCTCGGCACGGACGCCCGCGCGTAGGCGATCGCCGGAACGTTGCCGCATCCATTCGTCTCGGACATTTTATCGGCGTTCAAAGTAGTCCCGAATCAGGTCGCGATAGGGTTCATAGGTCGGGCGAGACTGCACTGTGTCACGCGATTTCTGTTGAGCTTCGGACCAGCCGGGATTTTGCCAGGGAGGTGGGTTTGTCGAGGCATTGGGGGATCCTGTCAAACCGGCAAAGGGAGGACTGTCACTGGCGTGGTTGTCGGATAAATTGGCTGACTGTCCGCCAGAAGCCGTCGGACCTTGGCCGGGGCGGCTGGCATGATCGTTCGCGAGATCAAGGGTTGGCAAAGCCGATTTTGCAGCGGAAGTGGCGGTGGCACCCGCGCCAGAGCCGTTGGGGTCGCCGGCGGACGGGGGATGGGCATCGGCAGAATTCGGGCTAAAAGGGTCGGTCTTGTCGCTGTCTGTCCTGGCACCTGGCTGACTTGGCTGACTCTCGTTGGCGGAATCGTCGGGGTCGGTGGAGCGTGGGCGAGTGGGCGAGTGACTAGCCGAAGTGTCGGGGACGGAACGCGCGATTAGTGGCGGGCCACCGAGGGAATCGGGGTGGGCGAACAAAGCGTCGGACTCGGTGCCCGCCTGTGTGCGGGCGGACTGGGAGGAGAGCAACCCGAGCGTTAAGATCAGGATCATCGCCAACCCGACACCGCCCCATCGGCGGGATGTCCAGCGGTGGAGAAGGACTGTCGACGGGGACAATTGCCGACAGCGCATTTCGGCTAGCGTCAGAAGGGTTGCCTTCCAAGGGTCAGGCGATGTACTTTTGGACAGTGAGGATCGTCGGATGGCCCAGGCAGTCCCCAGCAGGTCGGCAAGCTTTAATTGCCGGTCAGCTTCCATGATGGCATCCAGAGGGGTTGGTCGACCGAGAATGGCCATCACCAAACCGATGACAACGGAAATCGTGAAGGACAGCACTGCCGCGGGAAAGACGGAACCCCCCCGCCACCAGAGGATCGGCATCAGGATTACCGCCCCGCCGCAACCGAAAAGCAAGGCCAGCCCGATTCGCTCTAAACCGCGTAGCAGGAAGTATCGCCGATGCAGGTTTCGGACAAACCGGTCAAAGCTGGGAGTGGAGGGCAACATAGTCGTGCTGATCTACGAGCTTTTGTATCCTAACCCTTCCTCACTTCCCCCACTTCCCATCCACATGCCCCTGCATCTCCTGAACTGCCACGTCCAGACATTTCAAATGCGGATTGATCTCCATCGCTTTTCGATAGCAGCGGATCGCATCCGGCAGTTGGCCAAGGTGGGCATGGCAATGGCCCATTCCAGCCCAGGCGCCGAAATGACACGGCATGCGGTGGATGGCCTCTTTGCAATCGGCGATGGAAGGTTCAAAACGTTCCTGGAGATAATGGACAATCGCCCGCTGATTGTACGCCTCGGCGAAAGTGGGGTCGGCTTCGATGGCGGACTCGATCAGCGCCTCGGCTTGCTCATATTCTCGCCGATCCATCGCCGCCGCCCCGCGCGTGAGAAGACCGTTCGCATCTTCCGACCCGCACCGGAACCAAATCGACCAGAGGGCATGCTCAGCCATCTCATTGGCCATCGGATCGACATCGTGTAATTGCTGGATCAGCGAGGGAATGCAACACCTTGCCCCGACGAGACCTAGCGCAAGGGTGGCCACCTTACGGGCATCGGCATGGGATGAGGAAAGGATACTTTTGATTTGATCGGACGACCAACGGGACCGGAGCATGATTAACAGGCCGGAAACATCCTGTTTTTCCAGCAGGGGTTCCACCAGCCCAATAAACTCGACAGGATTGAGCGGAGCGATATGGGTCACAAGTCCTGGGATGAAATGTTATCGGGCCAAATTGTTTCCAAGAACCAATGAACGATTGTTTCAACCGATACGTTGGTTGAAAATAATATGCCCTGAACCGATGGCAAATCCACCGGGATCCATTGATTTAACTTCCGGGTCGATGGGCACCGACATCCACTTTCTTTTCCTGATCGACGTGCGACTCGGGGCTGAACGCCGGCGCGTAAAGCGAGCGAATCTCGGCATTGCTCATCCCCACCCGGCGAGGGGAATAACCGGTTTCGGTCTTGCTTGAATCGCATCCCGTGACGGCCAGTGCCATCAGGCTCGCGGCCATCGTTGCGAAGACCATGCACCATTGTCGATCCATCATCTGACTCCCGTTCAATTCTTCCGCAACCTTCAAGCCCCTGTCTCTGTCGTCACGATACCGCTAAGCTACTGGAAAATCGACCCCCGGGTTCGATCGCCCCTTTGAATTTGACCGGCTTTTCAGGATGTCTGTCTCCCCTTCGACCGTGCTCCCCGCTTTCGTGGCCCAACGCCGTCTGCTGACGAGGATCCAACGGCGCTATCACACGCTGACCGAATCGATCGAGGTTGCGGGGAACACTTTTCACTTTACCCGGATCGCCGACCCGAACCGGGTGCTGAGCGAAGTTGCCGCCGCCGAGGATCGGTTGGAGAAAACCAGCGGCCTGCGTAAGAACGGGGAAGACCTGCACCTGCCCTACTGGGCCGAGCTATGGGACAGTGCCCTGGGGATGGCGCAACTTCTGCTGAAGCGATTTGGACCTTTCACGGAGTACCCAAGGCCCGACAATGTTTTGGACTTGGGTTGCGGGATGGGTTTCCCGGGGATGATCGCCGCATCGCTCGGGCTACCTGTCCTGTTCGCCGACTTGGAACCCCCCGCCCTGCTCTTCGCGAAGTTGAATAGCCTCGCCTACCAGACTCCCACGCGAACCCGGCAATTAAACTGGCAGACCGCGCAGCTGGGAGAGAGATTCGATTTGATCCTGGGGGCGGATATCCTCTACGAGCGCAAACAGTGGGA
>JANXVV010000435.1 GCA_025351525.1 Humisphaera sp.
AGCAAATTGTCGAGTCTCGATGGGAGGAAAAGGAGGTCGCTCAACTGAGGGAGTGTGCAAAGCGAGGTCGCCCCTTTGGGCAACCCCCTTGGGTGACGGCGACCGCCGGGCGATTGGGTTTGGAATCCAGCCTGCGAGCACCGGGCCGATCTAAACTCGATGATCCGTAAGTGTTTATTTAAAAATGAGATATGAAAACGGTGCCTGGCAACTTCTCTTGCGGCCCTCGGTCTTCCCTACCCCGATCAAACTCACCCACCGTCTTCATTCCGCGCAAAGACACAAGGGGTGGGCGACATAAATCCATCCCACCATACATGCTTTCAAACTTCGAGAATCATCCCCGCCCGCTCCGTCGCCGCATTCACATCTATTGCTCACGGTTCGGAAAAAACCGACTTCGCCGCGGGGGGATGGGAGGGCGCGGGGGCAGAGAGGCCCGCAACGTGTGATCGAAACCGTTTCATCTTTCGAGATGGGGATAAGCTGTCGCGAAACAAATACATTTTTCTTTTGAAGGGATGGATCAGTGTATCTTGTGTGTCTTGTGGACTACGCTTCAAGATTGCGGACGATCGTCCCTTTGGCCGGAAACGGTCTGTGGTGCCACCATACACGGCGACATGAGTGCCGCGAGCCCTTCACGCGATAAGGAGATGACTAATGGCCGGCAAATTCACTTCAAAGGATCAACTGTCTAATTTCATCCTCGGGTTTGCGCAGCACGTCTTCGATGACAATCACATTGGGACGGCCACGACGCCGGATGATTTGCAGATTGATGGTGGTGCCTGGGAGGTTTTCGTCAGCAGCGTTAAGAACGCCCTGGCTGCGAAAGGATGCAGGGTTCGGACGAGTGCTGCGTCGATCGCGTCCAATGCTGGAAGCATCGGCGACGTGATTGATGCGATGGCAAAAGACCTCGGACTTAACTGACGATTCCACCATTCGTGGTAACCATAGTCGTGCCGGAGACAGAGAGAACTGCGCAGGTGCATTTCTTAGAGATAAGGAGACCTCTTCATGGAACTCAGCGATAAATCATTTCGCGGAACAATTCGGTTCGGCGTCCGTGCGCTCATTGCATGCGCGGCGATTTTTTTTGCAGCAGTTTCGACTGCCGAACTGCCCGCCACAAATCCATCGCCCGCGCCTGAAAAGCCGGTGGCGAAACTGGAAGACTTCTTTGCAAAGTTGAAAAACCTCAACTTGTCTCTCGCTCAGTCGTATGATTCATTTCAGAAGGGAGGCAGCCCGTATGCAGCGGACGGAACACCCAACTTTGAGCCTGCGACCTTCTCCCTCACACACAGCCCGCACCAAGATGTAGTGTACAAGACACAGTACTTTCTGGGTTGGCGGCCCTTGGGAGACCGGCCGCTCGGCGGAGATCAGAACGGGAAGTTCCCCCTCGGCGAGTGGACGCCGCTGGTGTCGGCGGAGGGCAACTTCAGCTCTGACAAAAACGATGCGGCGGATGCAGTTCGCTTTAGGGCGACTGCGCATGGGGTTTTTGGGCCAGCCAACCAAGATCAGGGAAACCTGCGTGGCCTTCGCGTTGATGCGTCGGTGAAATACGAGGCATCCCGCACCTTTAACACGCAAAAGATGCTCGGAGAATTCCAGTTCCGCCCCACGTTTACCGCGCTCGGCATTGGCAGGCGGTGGCCACATGTCGGTGTTGACCCGATAACCGGGCATCTGGACCCGACGCGCCTGGCCAATGAAGCCCCGTTCCAAGTGCTCTGGACACCGTGGCTCGGAGTCGACGTTGGCAAAACCCTTGACCAGCCCAAGCCCACAGGGGCGAACGCGAGCCAAGAGGCAAAGAGGGATCTACTCCGCGTGTATGGGGCGATCGACGCAACCCTGTATCTAAACAAGGCGACTGAGATTCTAGGGGCGAAGGATGTCTACCTCTCCGCCGGTGAGAAATTCTACTATCTTCCCCATGAACATGGGGAAACCCATAATTTCCTCGAGTTCGGCGCGCATTTCGTACTGACTAAGAACGCCTCAATTGATGTCACCTATGACATTGGTCGAGACTCTCCAGATTTTAAGAAGCAGGAAGTTTTGACCGTAGGCTTCGGCCTCCGATTCTAACTCTACTCACGCAGGGGGCGGATTGCATACGGGTGCCGTGTCCCACGCTTCGGTACGCAAGCGTGGGACATGGGACCCTAGTTGCAATTGCCGCCCGGGCAGCCCCGCCTCTCCCGGGAGGAGAAAGGGTGCCAAGCACCGTTGTCACGAGGTCGCCCCTTTGGGCAACCTCTTGGGTGACGGCGACCGCCGGGCGATTGGGTTTGGAATCCAGCGTTCGAGCACCGGGCCGATCTAAACTCGATGATCCGTAAGTGGTTATTTAAAAATAAGATATGAAAACGGTGCCAGGCACGAATGGCACTTCCCGAAGCGTTAACATTTTGCCCCTACAGACTTTGCCAGCCGGCGTTTGGCCTTCGGTCGCGGGACGGTGAGCAGTGCGATCGGCTTGGACCGCCGCTTGACCGCACGCGGCTCGTAA
>JANXVV010000437.1 GCA_025351525.1 Humisphaera sp.
CCATTCGATCCACCGCTGGAAATGCTCGGGCGTGAGCGCATCGCGATCGACGCGCTTTCCCTCCGTCTCGGCATAGCAGGCATGAAGGTTCAGGCGATGTTTGCCGGGAATCAGCGAGAGGGCTTTGTCGATATCCGCCCGTAATTCAACGGGGTTGCGGGCCTTGCCCGGATAGTTGCCGGTGACGGCCAGCCCGCTGCCGAGCTCGATGCCGCTGTTTTCAAAACCGCCGACGTCATCCCCCTGCCAGCAATGTAGGGAGATCGGCACGCGCGTCAGTTTTGCCATCGTCTCGTCGACGTTCACGCCGAGCGCTGCGTAACTTTCTTTTGCCGCATTGAACGCGGTTTCGATTTGAATCGTTCGATTGGACATGCCTGAATCTTCCTACTTTTTCTTGGCCGGCATCGACTCAAACAGCGGGTTGGTCAACTGCATTTTCAAGGTCGGAACTTCTTGCGGTTCCGGGGCCGGAGCATCGATCGATTCGGTTTCCGGCGCTTCAGCCGGGGCGACATCCGGGCGATACAGTCGGCCATTCATCGCCTTCATGTACTCGGTCCAATTTCCCTCTCCGTTGGTTCCACCTTCGCCACGGCAGGCCTGCAACACGATCTGCATCTTCGCATCCATGTTGTCGATCATGGCGACGAAGACCGCCTCCGGTGTCGCCGGCACCCTGGCCGCGCCGAATTCCGGTTTTTCGTGGTGGCTCAAGATGATGTGCTGCAAAACATCGATCAGATTCTGGGGAATTTTTTCGCCCAGGACCTGCTCGGCCTGCCGCGCCTTTTGCTCGACCCACATGGCGCTCTTGACGATATGACCGATCAGATGGCCGCCGTCCGTGTAACCGAAAGCCGTCTCGTATTTCAGTTCCCACGTCTTGGCGATATCGTGCAGAAACACCCCGGCCAAAACCAAATCGCGATTCAGCCCCGGATAAAATTTGACGGCGGCGTCGGCGACCTCCATCGCGTTCAGCGTGTGTTCCAGCAACCCGCCCAGAAACGCATGGTGAAACGTCTGCGCCGCCGGGGCGCGATAAAAATCCCTCATCAATTTTTCATCGTCGAGATACGCCGCCACCAGCGCCGCCAGATGACGATTCTGGATGCTGCCGAGTATCTCAACCAGCTTGCGGCACATCGGTTCGATCGGCTTGGTCGTGTGCGGCAGCAGGTCGCCGATCTCATACGTGCCCTCCTTCGCCGGCCATAACTGCTCAATGATGATCTGCAGATTGTTCTGATAGTTTTCCACCCGCCCGCGCACGCGGATGAAACCGCTTTCGGGCATCAGATTGAAGATGTCGCGCGTCGCATTCCACATCCTCGCGGTGATCTGGGTCGAGCGATCGGAGATGAAGGCCTTGATGTAGTGCTTGCCGTTCGAGGACTGGGCGAGTTGCTTGTTGGTGATGACGAAAACGTCTTCGACCATGTCTCCCGCCTGACAGTCGGAAAGGAATATTCGGCGCATGATGGGTTTGTACGGTAACGATGGCTAAGCCGCAAGCGGGAGAGAATGATCTGTCAACTGGGGGAGATGATATTGGCGCGTGGCCTGCGGGTTCCTATGATGCCGCCCTCTCTCAATTGGAATACTGAAATGATGGCATTGAAAAATCATATGAATTCAAACCGCTCACTGGCCCGCACGCTTTCCGTGGTTCTGGTTTCGTCGGCTGCCGCGATGGCGGTGGCGACACTTTCGGGATGCGGAATCGACCCGGCACCGTTCAACCCGAACAGTTTTCAACGGCTGGCCCGCGCGCACGCCGTCGAGAACACGTCGCAGGAGATGCGCCCGTTGCCCGAACGGTTGGAGTCGCCGTATTTATCCTCGACCCAGCCCGCCACGCGACCTTCGTTTGCCCCGGCCACGCAGCCCGGTCCCGGCTCGCGCGTGATGCGGCGAATGAGTTTGCACGATGTGGTGCGCGTGGCAGTCGCCCATAACGCCGACGTGCGCGTGAACAGCTACCAACCCGCCATCGACAGCGCGCGGGTCACCGAGGCGAATGCGGCTTACGATCTGAAATACTTCACGACCTTCCAGTTCGCCAATCAGAACGATTTGTTCCCTTCGTCGACCAACCCGGGCATCAGTCCCATCGCCGGGAAGAATACGATTCTCTTCCAGGATTTGCAGGCGCAAACCGGCATCCGCCAGGATACCAACACCGGTGCCAAGCTCGAAATACGCGGCCAGACCGACCAGTTTTTCCGCAGCGGTCCCGGCACCAAAGGCCTGGCCAGGGCCAATTTCAGGCCCAATCCGTTTTGGACGAATCAGTTGACGCTCCAGGTCACGCAACCCCTGCTGCAAAATTTCGGTGGTGAAGCCAACGCGGCCCGCATTGCGATCGCCCGCAACACGCAGAAGAGCAGCATGTTGGACTTCCGGTTGAATCTCGAAAAAAATCTGGCGGAATTGGAGCAGGCGTATTGGAAGCTGGTGGCCGCCGAGCAGGAAGTGAAGATTCGCGAGAATCTGCTTCAGCAGACGATGGACACCGCCGGTTTGCTGCGAAAGCGCGTCGGCACCGAAGGAACGACGAATACTGAAGTGGCCCAAGCCAACGCCGCCGTCGGAAGTCGGGCGGCGGATCTGTTTCGGGCCCGTGCGGACGTGGAGACGCTTTCCGATGAAGTGAAAAACAAAATGAACGATCCGGAGTTCCCGGTTTCGACGGGGGATTTGATTCTGGCCGCAGATGTTCCGATTGAATTGCCCGTGCATTTTGATGCCGCCGAGCAGATTCAAACCGCCCTGACGTTTCGCGCCGAGCTTTCGCAGCAGCAGGTGAAAATCGATTCCGCCGAGCTGACGGTTCATGCCGCCAAAAATAATGAGCTGCCCAAATTCGACTTCATCGGCAGCGTCTCACTCCTTGGCGTGGGAAACGGTTTTAATTCGGCGACCAAAAATCAGGGGCGGTTCAACTACACGGATTTCACGCTGGGATTTCAGTTGGAAGTCCCGATCGGTGGCCGGGAGGCGCGGGCGATCTATCAGCGTACTCTCTTGCAAAGGCAGCAGGCGATCGAGCAGTACCGGGCGTTGATCGATCAGGTGACGCTTGAAGTCAAGAAGGCACAGCGAGAAGTGGAAACGACTTGGAGCGAGATGGCCAGCCTGCGCCAGGCACGCATCGCGGCGGAGGAAGAATTGCGCCGCCTGAATATCGACCAGGACCGCGCCAATGCGGTCAGCCCCGGTTTCATCAACACCAAGCTCGATGCCCAGTTTCGCCTGAGCGATCTGGCCCGACGGGAGATCACCGCCATCGTCGGCTACAACATCGCCATCTCCGGTTTGGAGCGGGCGAAGGGCACGATTCTGCGGTATGACAATGTGGTGTTGGAGGAAGAGGTCAAACCGTACTTTGTGCAGAAGTCATTGAAGTGATGAGTTTTTGAAGCAACAGGAGAACCCACGGAACAAGTTCCGTGGGCTTTCATGGATTCTTCATGCGTTCCCGATGATCTCGCGATTGCCCATGTAGGGTCTTAGCGCAGTGGGAATCGTGATGCTGCCGTTGGCATTTTGATACAGTTCCAGAATCGGGATCAGCACGCGCGGGCTGGCGATCACGGTGTTATTGAGCGTATGGCAGATGCGCACTTTGCCTTCTTCATCGCGATATCGGAGATTCAGTCGCCGGGCTTGAAAATCGTAAAACCGCGAGGCCGAGTGCGTTTCGCCATAACTTTTGCGGGAGGGCATCCACGTTTCAATGTCGTATTTCGCCACCTGCCCCTGCCCGAGATCGCCCGTGCAGACCTTCACGAT
Source organism: Humisphaera sp. (assembly GCA_025351525.1). Taxonomy (GTDB): domain Bacteria; phylum Planctomycetota; class Phycisphaerae; order Tepidisphaerales; family Tepidisphaeraceae; genus JANXVV01. Next base: position 3,799 of record JANXVV010000437.1, read on the forward strand.
TCGATAGGGAAGATCCAGCTTCTGCAAAATCGCCTCGGCGTTCTGCAGAATCTCCTCGTGCCATCGCTTGGATTCCTTGATGTCATTTTTGCAGATGATGACCTGTTCGACTTTGTCGAACTGATGGATGCGATACAGGCCGGCGGTGTCTTTTCCGTAGGTGCCGGCCTCGCGGCGAAAGCAGGGGCTCATGCCGACGTATTTGCGGGGAAGGGTTTTTCCGTCAAGCGTTTCATCCATGTGAAACGCCGTGAGCGAAACCTCGGCGGTGCCGACGAGATACTTCGCCGGTTCCTCATTGCTCATCACATAGCTCTGCTCGCGGCCGAGCGGAAAATAACCCGTGCCGACCATTGCCGGCTCGCGGACCAGCACGGGGACGGTCATCGGAATGAACCCGCGCTCCATCATCATGTCCTGCGCCAGCCTTAACACCGCTTGATGGAGCAACGCCCCGTCACCGATGAGAAAATAGCTGCGCGACCCCGCCAGTTTCACACCGCGATCGACATCGATCAGATTGAGCTCCGAGCCGAGCGTCATGTGATCTTTTGGCGAGAAGTCGAATTGCCGGACGGTGCCCCATTTCTTGATCTCGACATTTTCCGAATCATCCCTGCCGACCGGGACATCGTCATCGGCCGGCTGAGCGCAGCGCAGCAAAATCTCCATCAATCGCGGATCGATCTCCGCCACCTGCGCATCCAGCGTTTGCTCCTGCGCTTTCAACTCCGTCGGGCGGGATTGAAGATTTTTCATCTCCTCCTGCACCGCCGATTTCTCGGTGGGCGAAGCACTTTTTAGACGGCCCGCAAGTTGGGCGATCTGCTTGCCGATCGAATTTTTTTCGGCGGTGAGCTGCTGGCGAGTGCTGTCGAGCGCACGACGTTTAGCGTCCAGTTCCAGCAGCGTGTCGATATCCACGTCGATGCGCTTGAGCTGAGCCGCATGGCGATACCGGTCGGGGTTTTCCCGCAAATCCTTCAGGTCGATCATGCGCGTGCTTGTATCAGATTTGACGACAGTGTTGTAGTGACACGATTTTTTCGTTGGGCACGGAAAATTCAGATCAACCACGATGTTACGAAAACACGAAGGAATACAAAGAGTGTTGAATCGCATTGCGCGCAATATGCGTTTTCATCATATCTTCGAAATCCTCCGCATGCCTTGCTGCATGAAATTCCTCTTCGTGTTTTCGTGGTGAATAATCCGGGATTTTTAGCTTCGCTTCGACAGATATTCGGGAATCTCACGCAGTTGCCCGTCCTTTCCAACGCACGCGATCGTGGTGGCGCCTTCGGCCAGCACCGTATTCCCCCGCTTCAACTCATAAGTATGATCGATCCTAACGGCGGTCTGCCGGGCAATGCGGGTGATGAGCGTCAATTCCTGATCGTACTTCGCCGGGGATTTATAGCGGCACTCGGCTTTGACGACGACGAAGAAGATGCCGTCTCGCTCTAGGTCGCCGTAACTGTGCCCGCGATCGCGCAGCAGTTCGATGCGGCCCATTTCAAAATATTGCAAAAAACGGCTGTGATGCAGATACCCCATCGCATCCACCTCGGGATACCGCACGCGGATCGCCAGAGTATGTTGAATCAAAGGGGATGGTGGAGAATCGGCTTTCATGCCGGTAAAATGACCGAATCGGGCGATTGAAGCAACCGCTTGAAGAATCTTTGATTTGGGTTACACTTCCCGCCTCTCCCCCGTCGATGGCGACATGGACGGGGAAGTGATCGTCACCAATTTGTTTGAGTAATGTCTGAAAAAGACCCCCGGAGATTCGCCGTACTGTTGTCGGTGAATCTCGCCAGAAAGGACCGTTCATGATCAAGGTAAAGTCGCGCGGCAATGAAACCGCCGAGCAAATGTTGCGGCGTTTCAAGAAGATGTGCGAAAAGGAAGGGCTGACCAAAGACATCAAGCGCGTGGCCTACTACGAAAAGCCCAGCGAGAAAAAGCGCCGCCGCGGCAGTCGCAAGGGCGGGATGGGTCTTGGCATGGGTGGTTCGGGCGGCAGCAGCAGCGGCCCGCGACCGAGCCGCTAGATTAATCAAAGCGGTTTTTGACGCTGTTCGTTACGGTTACACATAGTTCCCGAACATAAGGTGCCACAGGTCGCGGTACTCCGAGACCTGTGCTGGCCTAGACGAAAGACACAG
>JANXVV010000438.1 GCA_025351525.1 Humisphaera sp.
TTACGAGCCGCGTGCGGTCAAGCGGCGGTCCAAGCCGATCGCACTGCTCACCGTCCCGCGACCGAAGGCCAAACGCCGGCTGGCAAAGTCTGTAGGGGCAAAATGTTAACGCTTCGGGAAGTGCCATTCGTGCCTGGCACCCTTTCTACTCCTTAGGTAAAATGGCTGGACTGGGGAATAGAGGAATTCCAGCGGACCCTACAGGTTCCCGCGAGGGCGGAATCAATGCGGATTTTAGATGGACGTAGTCCGTGAAAATAAGAAAAGGGTCTACCGATCATCTTGAATCCAGTGGTGTAGTCATGACGGTGAAAGTTCAATGTCACAACCCGTCATTTCGGTTGTAATGTCTTTTATGAGCGAATCGTTTACCCGCCGTCAGTTCATCGCCACCAGTGCCGCAGTTGCAACGGCTTCGCTGGTTTCCCGATCTTCTTCGTTCGCCGATGAACCGGTCCGGCCTCCGCTCAAAGGAAAACTTCGCAAAGCGATGATCGTCGGCAAGCTCAAGGCCGCCGAACTTCAACCTCTGAAAGATGCCGGTTTCGATGGCGTTGAAACCATGCACTGCTGCCCCGAGGCCGAGGCCGCCGAAGACCGAAAAATCGCAGACTCCATCGGCTTGCGCGTCCATTCGGTCCTGCGCGGGTGGATGTCCTTCAACAGCGATGACCCGGATAAGGTCAACGAGACCCTCGAGCTTACCCGCGTTGCCCTTCGAGCGGCAAAGGTGTACGGAGCCGATGCGATTCTGCTGGTCCCTTGCCGGATCGGTGGCGTGGCCATGCCGACGCCGGGTGAATTCGACATGGAATTCGACGAGAAATCCGGGCATGTCACTCGGGTGGTGAAAGGGGACAACACGCCCTACGCGAAATACATTCAGCAGCAAAACCATGCCACGGATGGATCGAAAGCCGCCGTGGGAAAGCTGATTCCGTTGGCGGAGGAATTGAAAGTCGTCATTGGTTTGGAAAATGTCTGGAATAATCTGTGGGTGACACCCGCGCTCTATAAAAACTTCGTCGCGTCTTTCAATAGCCCTTGGGTGAAAGCCTATTACGACATCGGCAACCATGTGAAATATTCGCCGCCGGAAGAGTGGGTGAAAACACTTGGCAAGCTGATCTGCAAATTGCACGTCAAGGACTTCCGTCTGACCCCCGATGGGCATGGCGGTAAGTTCGTCCACCCCCGCGACGGCAGCATCAACTGGCCGGCCGTCCGCCGTGCGCTGAGCGATGCCGAGTATGATGGTTGGGCGACGATCGAGGATGGTGGGCTGCCGCTGCCGGAGTTTGCAAGGAGGTTCGATTTGATCGCGGCGGGGAAGTGATTTTCGAAGTCATCGTTTTGAAGGACAGAGTGAGTTCTGGAATATCCATGCCGTGGGTCTTAGAATCCGGCGCGCATTGATGTTCCAACCAGCAAGGTGCCATGACGGGCAAAACGACGATCATGCTGAACAAACGACACTTCAAGGCCGTCGTGGATCAGGCGCGGGAATTGGGCAAGACTCCCGATGGATATGTCGCTTCGCTCATAGACGCCGCCTCCTTGACGTTTGACGAGATCCTAGCCCCGGTGCGCGCGAGATTTAAGAAGAGCGGCGTGAGCGAAGAGGAACTTGACAATGCGGTTACCACCGCCCGCAAGGCTTTCCGCGCCCGTTTGCCGCGAAAGGTCCGCGAGTGACCATTGCGCCCGGCACCACATCATCTCGCCCCCGCGTTGTGTTCGACTGCAATGTTCTGATCCAGGCGATTTCCAATGATTTCGGCCCGGCGGGTTTTTCATCATTCGAGTCTTGCAGGGTCCGCACCGCGAACCGTTTCGTAAATAGGTGAACGTCGCCCATCAGTGATTTCAACGGTTCACATTGAGCTTGGGAAATTTTCAAATAGCCCCCGGTTTACCGGGGTCACCTTCCGGAAAACGGGGAAAGAGCGTTTGACGCGAGGCAGTCCCCGGCCATCCGGCGGGAGGTGGGGATGTCAACCGCCGAAATGACGAATCCACAGGGGAAAATGACGAATGACGAATTGGGTGCTTTGAATAAGGTGGCATGGGCGTCTCGCCCATGCATTTCTTCGGCCA
>JANXVV010000121.1 GCA_025351525.1 Humisphaera sp.
TCCGATTGCAGTTCCGGGCGGATCACAAAATGGCGGGCCAGTCCCCACAGGGTGAGGTTGATCGGGATGGCCAGCATCAGTCCCGGCACGCCGAACACTTTGCCCCAGAACACAACGCTGAAGAGCGTGACTGCCGGGTGAATTTTGACGGCCCCTCGCATGATCATCGGAAGGATGATGTAGGCCTCGACGGACTGAATGATGCCATAGACGATCGCCACTCCCGCCACCGCCCCGCCGCCGGTCGTGGTCGCCGCCGCGAACAGGCCGGCGACCACCGCCGCCACCGCCGGACCGACGGTCGGCACGATCTCACACAGCGCTGCCAGCAATGCCAGCGGTGCGGCCAGCTTCAACCCGATGACCGAGTACCCGATGAGCGATGCCGTGAAGACGATGCTCATGCTCATCATCGTCGCGATGACCCACCGCCGCAGGCGCGGGCCGAGGTCCATGAACATCCGATGGATTTCCGTGCGGTGTCGCGGCGGGGCCAGCAGTGACGCGGGGCCGATCAATGTCTCGGGCGGTTCGGTCAGTAAAAAAATCGACCCGATGAAAATGAACACCAGCCAGAGCAGGATGCTCAGCGTCACATCCGCACTGCGGCTGAACAACTGCTGCCCCCCGCTGCCGGCGAGAAAATTGCCGACGGTCTTGAACAAATCGCTGACCGACAACGCCGGGCTGATGCCGAATTTCACACTCTTGATTTTCAGAAATTCGTCGACGGCGGTTTCGGTCTGCGCCCAGTTGTCGAACGCCCGTTGAATCGGTTTGGCGAGCGGCCAGGAGAGGGCCAGAAACAATGCCCCCACGGTGGCAATGAGGCTGAGTCCCAACACGCCCGCCGCCACCCCGCGCGGGCCGGGGAAAATTCGCATGAGCGGATGAAGCGTGCAGGCCACAATCGCCGCCGCTAAAACGCCGAGCAGAACGGTGGAGATGGCGTTGAAGAAAAAGAAGAACAGGGCCAGAAACATCAGGCCGACGATCAGTCCGGTGACCTGCCGCATCCAGGGCGGTAAATGTCCGGCCCGACTGCGCGGCGCGGCTTCATCCGGGGATCGTTCGATCGATCTTTCGCTCATGAACTCATCTGGCATGTCGTTCAGCATACCCACACGGGAGGATTGGGAAAGGATCGGGAGACCTTCTGCTCTGACTCCCCCTGTATATTTCAGCACGACAGCGCGACTTCGCGGTTGCTATCTTCTTTCGGCAAAAAGATTTTAATTGATTGTAATACAGAGGCAGACAGAGAGTGGAAATCCGGATGGTGAAATGGAAGAGAGGTGGCATTGGGCGTCTCGCCCGTGCATTTCTTGAGCCAAGAAGCACGGGCGAGACGTCCTTGCCACCTGCTCCTCAAATTCCTTATCCCGCATGGAAAATTCCGTCGTGTCCACGATTCCAAAAAAAATGAACGACTTCCTTGAAGGGTGCCGAATGCGCCGCCTGATTATTTGCCGACTGCGGGATTAACCAATTGCGTGGGTAATCTGTCCCCTACCATCAGGAAATTTATTACTGATGTTCCCTAATAACTGGTTGACATGCTGGAATCTTACCCTAAACTCTCCGGTTCAGTGACCGCCGAAGTCGATCAATTCGGTTCTGAAAGGAACTCGATGCGATCGGCACGGGAGACCCAGTTTCGTTGGGGCGAAGGTCCGGTAGTTTGAGATGGTGAATTAGATTCATCACCGTCCGTTTCGGAAAAGTCGAAAGACGATTTCGCAGCGGTAATTGATCTGTCGGATCGGGCCACTTTTCAGGCCTAGCCCGTTGTTGTGGTGCGTGTCCGGGAACGTCCGCCGGTTCGGAAAGAATTGGCAGACAGTCTCGTACAAGCCATGACGCCCATGCGATCCCTGCATTGAATGCTTTCTCCAGTCCAGAAGGCAATGCGATGTTGGTTCGCGTGAGTCAGCTAATCCCGTAGGCACGGTCGCGTGGAATTTCGCTTCTCCCCCAGGTTGTAACGGGGACGATGGAAACATGACGATGTTTCCGAGCGATAATTCGGCGCGGCCAAAGAGGCGGATGTCGCTCTTAATTGGCGACGACGGCTTCTTCGAAAAGGGCATGACGCCGGAATCCGGCGGTGGGAATCGGAATCTGGCAGGCACTGCGGTTTGACACCCGCGCCCGGCCTGCTCCCTTCTTCCGATTCTCCCCTCCCCGACGCTTATGCTAGGCGAGAGCATTGACTTGTCCGACGGTGCCGCCTGTCAGGCGATATCGTGAGATGCTTGCAGGTTCCGGTGTATTGACAGTACATCATCGTGCCGGTGTCCAAGGTTGTTTTCGGGCTTGCTCGGTGCCTCTTGGCAGATGAACTGCGCCTGTGTTCGCGGCCCTTTCATTCGCCACTGGTGAGTTTGACCGGATTTCGTCGAGAACTCGGGTTTGACGAAATTTCCCTTGTGCTTCAGCTTCGAGTTGTAGCACACGAGACTCAGAGTCGAGAGCTTTGATCGGTCGGCCATGCGAACGGATTTTGCATGACCCGCTCCCCCGCGTCACGACATTCTTGAAACCCCGCCTTGAAAAAGGCGGGGTTTCTTTTGCGCGGAAGTGGGGAAGTTGGAAGAAGTGAGTAAGTGGTTAGTGGGGAATTTGTTAGTAAATGCGATTCCTTACTGGCAACCATCGGTCTCGCATTTTTAACTTCCTCACTAGATCATCGCGGCTGAAGTGGCGTGGCGGATTGTGCCGATGTCTTCTTTGTCACTAATACCAAGGAGACAAAGATGGTCACGGATGACCTCGACACACGTCAATTGATTCTGTCTGAAAATCAACGTCGCATTCTCGA
>JANXVV010000454.1 GCA_025351525.1 Humisphaera sp.
CTCAGCCACTCGCCTCTACCGCCTTGCGTTGAAGATGGAATCGACGTGGGCAAACACTTCGTGAATAGGCACTTATGCGATCAGCGGAACCCCTTTTGGCGCTTCCCCTCATCAGGGGAATTGCCTATTCAGAAGTGGAAAGCGAAAGAAGTGGGCGTGGGCCATCGCATTTAAAATTTCCGGTCCCCTCCCCCCATGAATACATGGGGGGAGGGGACCGGAAAGACGTGGAAATACCAAAGCGCCGATCAACCCTAATCCCGTTACAACCGATATAATCGCAACTGGTCGACGCTTCACCGCTTGCGCGGTTCTGGTCTAACTCGGAGTCTGCATGTCCCCCGCCCCGTTACCGGCTGATGAACTGATTCGCCTGCAGCAGCTGCGCGACTATGAGGTGCTCGACACCCCGCCGGAGGTCGCGCTGGACGATCTGGCTCGACTTGCCGCGTTTATCTGCAAGACACCCTACGCCTTGATTTCGCTCGTGGATGAAAAACGGCAGTGGTTTAAATCGGCGGTGGGATTGGACATCCAGCAGACCGGCCGGGATGTGGCTTTCTGCGCGTACACGATTTTGGGCAGCGATCTTTTCGTCGTCGAGGACGCTTCAAAGGACGAGCGTTTTTTCGACAACCCCGGCGTGACCGGTGAAATGGGCATCCGCTTTTACGCCGGTGCGCCGCTCGTATCCGAATCCGGTCATTCCCTGGGCAGCCTGTGCGTCTTTGACCGTGTCCCCCGCAAGTTATCCGCCGAACAGGCGCTGGCGATGGAGGTGCTGTCACGGCAGGTGATGACTCACCTGTCGATGCAGCGAACCATGCGGCGATGGCGGCAGGCCGTCAACACAAAAGTGCAGGCCCAGATTGCCGGCGAAGAAGCCGACCGACGATTCCAGAGCGTGGCCCAGGCCGCCATTGATGGAATCATCTGCGCCGATCCTCACGGAAATATCACGTTCGTAAACCCGGCGGCCGAGCGAATGCTGGGATACACCGCCGGCGATTTAACCGGGCATTCGCTTACTCAAATCATGCCCGAGCGGTTTCGCGAAGCCCATCTCAAAGGCTTCGACCGATTTCAAGCCACGGGTGAGGCCCGCGTCATCGGTAAGACCGTCGAAGTGGTCGGGCTGCGGGCTGACGGATCGGAATTCCCACTCGAACTTTCTCTTTCGACCGGGAAGGCGGAATCGGGCCCGTTTTTCACCGGCGTGCTGCGCGATGTGACCGCGCGCAAACAGGTGGAAGCGGAATTGCTGCTGGCCAGGCAGGCCCTGGAAGCGCGTGTCATCGAACGCACCGCCGAACTCACCGGCGCGAATCTGAAGCTGATCGAATCGAATGAGGCGCTGGCGGTCGACATTCATTGTCGGCGAATGGCCGAACAGGGCCTGATCGAGAGCGAAGCGAAATACCGCTTTTTGGCGGACGCCGTCTCGTCGATCATCTGGGCTGCAAATCCCCAGGGAGACGTCGATTACTACAACCAGCGATGGTACACCTATACCGGGCTGACATTCGAGGAAACCAAAGGCCTTGGTTGGGGAGAGGTCATTCACCCGGATGATTTGCAGCTCTGCATCACCCGGACCACCGATGCGTACAAGAGCGGCGAACCCTGCGAGGTGGAATGTCGAATCAGGCGTGCTGACGGCACCTACCGCTGGCACCTGGCTCGATCCCTGCCGCGGCGGGATGAATCCGGAGCGATCGTCCAATGGGTGGGCAGCAGCACCGATGTACACGACCAGATAATGAACGCCGCTTCTTTGGAGGAATCGCGTAACGAACTCGAAGCCCGCGTCGAGGAACGAACCACGCAGCTTCAGCATGAAAACCAGTTCGTCGAAGCGGTGCTGGACAATATCGTCGACGGGATTGTCGCCTGCGACGCCTCGGGAAAATTGGTGCTGCTCAACCGGGCCACGCGGGAACTGCACGGCCATCTGTTGATGCCTTTACCGGCGGAAGCGTGGTCCGAGAAGTACGACCTGCTTTGTGCCGACGGGGTTACCCCAATGCAGGAGAGGGAGCTTCCCCTGAATCGGGCGTTCAACGGCGAGGTGATCAAAGGGTTGGAGTTCGTGATCGCGCCACAGGGAATGCCAAGGCGACAAATGATCGCCAGCGGCAGATCGTTCCGCGATTCCAATGGAAAGAGACTTGGCGCGGTGATCGCGATGCACGACATCACCGAGCGCACCGCGGCGGATGCGCGGTTTCGAGTGCTGTTCGAATGCTCTTCCGACGCCCATCTGCTTCACGACGAAACGGGCATCATCGACTGCAACACCGCCGCGCTCAAAATGATCGGATGCCGCGACAAGGCTCAACTGCTCTCGCTGCACCCGGCGTCGCTCTCTCCCGAATTTCAGCCGGACGGGCAGCGGTCGATGGACAAAGGAGTCAAACTGGAAGCGACGGCCCGTCGGGAGGGTCATCTTCGATTCGACTGGATGCATCAGACCCTGGATGGCATCCCGATTCCCACCGAAGTCACCCTGACGCTCGTTCGGGTCAACGGAAAAGACACCATCCTCGTCGTTTGGCACGATCTAACCGAAAGGTATAAAACCGTGGAAGCTTTGCGGTTGGCGAAGGATTCCGCAGAATCGGCGACCCGGGCCAAGAGCGAGTTTCTGGCGAACATGAGCCATGAAATCCGCACCCCGATGACCGCGATTCTAGGCTATGCCGATCTTCTGGAAAGCCCGCGACGCAGTGATGAGGAGCGAAACAATTACATCCGGGTCATTCGTCGCAACGGCGAATACCTGCTGCAGATTCTCAACGACATCCTCGATCTCTCCAAGATCGAAGCCGGTAAATTGGAGGTCGAAACCGTTTCCTGCTCGCCGGTGAACATCATTTCGGAAGTCGAATCGCTCATGCGCGTCCGCGCGATCGAAAAGAACATCACCTTCGACGTCGAATACGCCGCCCACCTTCCCCGCAGAATGGCGAGCGATCCCACGCGAATTCGGCAAATCCTCCTGAATCTGGTGAGCAACGCCATCAAGTTCACCGCGAACGGACAGGTCAAATTGCGGGTCAGTCTTGAAGCGGATGCACCCAACGCCCGAGTGCGTTTTGACGTGATCGACACCGGGATTGGGTTGACCGCCGAGCAACAGACGCGCTTGTTCCTTCCGTTCGGCCAAGCGGATAGCTCGACCACCCGGCGCTTCGGCGGCACGGGACTGGGCTTGGCGATCTGTCAGAGATTGGCGCTGATGCTGGGTGGTGAATTATCCGTCACCAGCGATTTCGGTCGGGGCAGTACGTTCAGCTTCAGCCTGCTGACTGGAAACGCGATGGAGGAAGACGCTGCCGATGTGGAAAAGGGTGCGTCGGATCCACTTCCGGTCAAGTCTATTGTTGCGGACCGGGTGGGTGGCCGCATCCTGTTGGCGGAGGATGGAGCGGACAATCGACGGCTGGTGATGATCTATCTCGAAGAAGCCGGCTTTGTGATCGACGCCGTGCCCGATGGCCGCGCTGCCGTTGAGGCGATCGTCGCCACCTCCAAAACCGCCAAAGCCTATGACCTGGTGTTGATGGACATGCAGATGCCGGTGCTGGATGGCTACGGTGCCACGCGTGAGTTACGCCGCTTGGGTTACACCACCCTGCCCATCATCGCGCTGACCGCCCACGCGATGGCCGGTGAAAGGGAAAAATGTCTTGCCAGCGGTTGCGATGATTTTGTGACCAAGCCGTTGGATCCCGTTGAGCTCATTGAGAAATTGCAACAGCGGTTGAGTCAAAATCGCGACCAGCGATAGCATCTCAGTGGGATGCTTTAACTCCCCTGATAGATTGAGAGCTCTTAGAGCATGTTTAGAAACATGGCTGGGTTCGCCGTAGCATGGGCATCCTGCCATTACTGTCCGACACGCCACAGGCCGAAAAGATTAACACAATCTTAACTTGCGCTTTGCCCGGAGTTATGTTTCACTGTCGCGTCATGGCTCCGCACGCGTCAGAAATTCTCCACACTCCGTCGCCGCCGGCCCGGCCGCGGACCGCCCGCGCCGCGGAGGCGGTGGTGGGAGTCCGGTATGTTGAACTGTTGCAAAAGCATCTGGATCGCCTTCGCCTGGCCTACGATCATCCCAATCGAACGCTGCACATGGACACCGTTCTC
>JANXVV010000455.1 GCA_025351525.1 Humisphaera sp.
GCGCTGGTCGTCGTGCCGCCAATGAGTTTCACGATCAGATCGTGGCTTATCGATGGCTTGCCTCGCCAGTTCTGCGTCACATGGCAGAACGGCCGAGGCTCGATCTTGTTCCACTTGCTCGTGCCCGGCGGGAAATGGCACACATGCAGCACCAAACCCGTTGAGTCGGCCAGTTCCTGCAACGCGATTTTCCAGAGCCGGCATCGGCTTGAGTTCGAGCCGCCGCCATCGGCGGCGATCGGCAATTCCCCCGTATCCCAGCGCCGTCGCCTCTGCCGCCGCCCAATGCCGGGTTACGCGCTCGTTCATCGAAGACCGCAGACTTACGAACTTCTTCCGAATCCCTTCGGCGATCAAAATGTCCAACCGCACATTTTAACACAAGGCGGCCAATCGCGCTAGTTACCATTGCGCGGCCCCTTGATTGTCTCGATCAAAAGCCTGCCAGCCCCTTCATTCCAGCGACGCATCTACCATCGCCAGCGACCCCTTGTTCTCAACGTAGTTGACGGTCCAATGCCCCAACAGGCTCCGCAGCTTTCCCGCAGGTACGTTCTTCATTGAACCGGGAGACTCCGCTGTGCCGAGGATGCATTTCAGAGCCGGCTAGCGCCATGCCTTCCCCGTCGGGAACGCAAATTCCTCCCTCGACGCCTCCTTCATCCGCACGCTATACCCCGGCACCTCCGGCGGCAGGTACCGCGCCTTCCTGATCCGCACCGGATCCACAAAATGCTCGTGCAGATGATCGACGTATTCCACCACCCGATTTTCCAGCGAGCCGCTGCAGGCGATGTAATCCCAGATCGCCAGATGCTGGACGTACTCGCACAGGCCCACGCCGCCGGCGTGATGGCAGACGGGGATTCCAAACTTGCAGGCCAGCAGATGCACCGCCAGGCATTCGTTCACGCCGCCGAGCCGACAGGCATCCACCTGACAAAACTGGATTGCATCGGCCTGCATCAGTTGCTTGAAGATGATGCGGTTCTGGCAATGCTCGCCGGTGGCGACGCCGATGCCGAGGGGGTTGAGCGCCCGCGCGATCGCCGCGTGTCCGAGGATGTCATCGGGGCTGGTCGGCTCCTCAATCCACCAGGGTTTAAACTTCGCCAACGGCTTCATCCATTCGATCGCCTGCCCCACATCCCACACCTGATTGGCATCGACCATCAGCTTGCGATCCGGGCCGATCTCCTCGCGGATGATCTGGCATCGCCGAAGATCCTCCACTAAATCCCGGCCTACTTTCAGCTTGATGTGATTGAATCCCCGCGCGATCGCCTCGCGGCAGAGCACTCGGATTTTGTCATCCGGATACCCAAGCCAACCGGCGGAGGTGGTGTATGCCGGGTAGCCATCGCGCAGCATTTCGGTTTCACGATCGCCCCTGGTCGCAGCGATTTCAGACAGCATCGCCACCGCTTCATCGGGTGTGATCGCATCGGTGATGTAGCGGAAATCGATGCACCGAACCACCTGCTCCGGCGTCATGTCGACCAGCAGTTTCCACAGCGGTTTTTGCTCGGCTCTGGCCCACAGATCCCACACCGCGTTGACGAGGGCGGCGGTGGCCAGATGGATGACCCCTTTCTCCGGGCCGATCCAGCGCAGTTGGCTGTCGCCGGTGAGATGCCGCCAGAATCGGCCCATGTCGGCGGTGAAGGATTCGAGGGTTCGACCGATGACCAGCGGTGCCAATGCGTTGATCGCCGCGACGACGACCTCCGTACCGCGACCGACGGTGAAGGTTAAACCGTGACCTTGGAGGTGGATGGGGGAGTCGGTGTGGAGGATGACGTAGGCCGCCGAGTAGTCCGGGTCGACGTTCATCGCATCGGAGCCATCGAGTTGGCGCGAGGTGGGGAAGCGGATGTCGGTGACGGTGAAACCGGTGATGCGGAGCGGCATGAAACCATTCTATGACGGTAGTCTCATTTACGCTTCAACCTGCGTGTGCCTCACTTTGTTCGAAGAAAGCGTTGGCCGCAAAGACGCAGAGAGCGCAAAGGAAAACGCAAAGAAGAAATTCAACTATTCAAGAATATGAACCACAGAGACGCGCCTTTTCGTTCGAGTGCGATTGAAATATCAAGCGCGTCTCTGTGCTCTCTGGGGTAGTCCTCTTCTCTTCTTTGCGTTTTCCTTTGCGCTCTTTGCGCCTTTGCGGCTCTCCTGATTCACACGCGACGTCTGACGTACATGCGTTCGCTAAACGGGCGAGGGGAGCGGGATCGACCGAGGAGACGCCGCCGCGCCGAACGTCCGATGCGCCCACACCCTCATCCGATCCAGATACAAATACACGATCGGCGTGGTGTACAGCGTCAGCATCTGGCTGAAGATCAAGCCGCCGACGATCGTGATCCCCAGTGGCCGGCGCAGCTCCGAACCGGATCCCACCCCGATCGCCAGGGGCAGGCCGCCGAGCAGGGCGGCCATCGTCGTCATCGTGATGGGCCGGAAGCGCAACACGCACGCCTGAAAAATCGCATCCACCGGCGACTTGCCCTCCACCCGCTCGGCCTCCAGCGCGAAGTCGATCATCATGATCGCATTTTTCTTCACGATGCCGATCAGCAGGATGATGCCGATCAACCCGATCACGTTCAACTCCATGCCGAAAATCTGCAGCGCCAGCAGCGCGCCCACCCCGGCGGAGGGAATCGTCGACAGAATCGTGATCGGATGAATCAAGCTCTCATACAGCATCCCCAGCACCAGATACACCGCCACCAATGCGGCGGCGATGAGATACGGCTGGCTGGCTTTCGACGCCTCGAACGCCTGCGCCGCGCCGGAGAAACTGCCGTGGATCGCCGCCGGCAATCCCATATCGTGCGCCGCGGCTTTGATCTCCGTCACCGCCTCATCCAGCGACACGCCCGGTGTGAGATTGAACGAGATCGTCACCGAGGGGAACTGCCCGGAATGGTTCACCGCCAACGGTGTGTTCGACGCCACGAATTTCGTGAACGCGCTCAAAGGCACCTGCGTCCCGTTCCTGCCGCGCAGGTAGATCGACTTGAGCGAATCGGGGTTCTGCGCGAACTGCGGGTCGACTTCCATAATGACGTGATACTGATTCAACGGCGTGTACATCGTCGACACCTGCCGCTGCCCGAACGCATCGTACAGCGTGTTGTCCACATCCTGCTGGCTGATTCCCAACCGGCCCGCCGTCACGCGATCCACCGTCAGTTTCGCCTGCAAACCCTTCACCTGCTGATCGCTGTTCACATCCACCACCCCGTGCAGCGTGCGCAGTTTCGCCGACACCTGCGGGGCCCATTCGTACAACTCCGCCAGATCATCCCCCTGCAGCGTGTATTGATATTGCGAAGCGCTCGGCCTTCCGCCCACGCGGATATCCTGCACCGCCTGCAAGAAGAGCGTCGCCCCGGGAACCTTGGACAGCTTGCCGCGCAGGCGGGCGACCACCTGATCCGCGCTCATCTTCCGCACCTTCGGCTCCCGCAGCGCCACGAACATGTTGCCCGTGTTGGTCGACCCTCGATTGCCGCCGGTCGAGGCGATCACCGATTCCACCGCCGGGTCATCCAGCACCGTTTTCGCAAACACTTTGACCAACTCCTGCATCGTCTGAAACGAGGTGTCCTGGTCCGCCTGAATCGTGCCGACCAACCGCCCCGTATCCTGCTGCGGGAAAAATCCTTTGGGCACGATGACATACAGATAGACCGTGAACCCGATCGTCACCAGCGTCACGATCAGCATCAGCAGTTGATGCCGAAACACCCAGCCCAGTGTGATCTCGTAGAAGCCGAGGATTTTTTCAAACACCCATTCGCTGCCGCGATACAACCGGCCGTGCTTTTGGGTGCGCCCGCTTTTGAGCAGGACCGCGCACATCATCGGCGTCGTCGTCAGCGAGACCACCAACGACACCAGGATCGCCGCCGACAGCGTCACCGCAAACTCGCGGAACAACCGCCCCACATATCCGCCCATCAGCAGGATGGGGATGAACACCGCCACCAGCGAGATGCTGATCGAGATGACCGTGAACCCGATCTCCTTCGCCCCCAGCAGCGCGGCCTCCATCGGCCCCATCCCCGCCTCCAGATGCCGGGTGATGTTCTCGATCACCACGATCGCATCATCCACCACAAACCCCGTGGCGATGGTCAGCGCCATCAGCGAGAGGTTGTCGATGCTGTACCCCAGCAGGTACATCACCGCGAACGTGCCGATGAGCGAGATCGGCACCGCCACGCTCGGGATCAGCGTGCTGCGGACGCTGCGCAGGAAAAGGAACACCACCAGGATCACCAGGCCGATGGAGAGGGCCAGCGTGAATTCCACCTCGCGCACGCTGGCCCGGATGGTGGTGGTGCGGTCGAGGGTCACGTCGATCTTCATCGCCGCCGGGGATTCGGAGCGCAGCTGCGGGAGCATGGCATAGACGCTGTCGACCGCGCTGATGATGTTCGCGCCCGGCTGCCGAAAGATCACCAGGTTGATCGCCGGCTTCGAGTTCGCCAGCCCGATCGTCCGCACATCCTCCACCGAATCCGTCACCGTCGCGACATCGGACACCCGGATCGGCGCCCCGTTCCGCACCGCCACGATCAACGACCGATACTCGTCCGCCTGCCGCAGTTGATCGCTCGAGCTGATCGAGATCGTCGTATTCTCATCCGCCACCTCCCCCTTGGGCCGGTTGGCGTTGGCGGTGCCCAGCACCGCCCGCAGATCCTCGAGGCTCAATCCCAGCTTGTTGAGGATCGTCGGATTCGCCTCCACCCGCACCGCCGGCAGCGACCCGCCGAAGATGCTGACCTGCCCGACCCCCTTCACCTGCGCCAGTTTCTGCTGAAGGATCGACGAGGCGATATCGTAAAGTTTGACCGGTGTGTAGGTGTCGGAGGTGATGGACAAAATCATCATCGGCGCATCCGCCGGGTTGATCTTGCGATAGCTCGGGTTGCTGGGCAGATTGGTGGGCAACTGCCCCCGCGCGGCGTTGATCGCCGCCTGCACATCCCGGGCGGCGGCGTCGATGTTGCGGTTCAGGTCGAACACCAGCGTGATGGAGGTCGCCCCGAGATAGCTGCTCGAGGTCATCTCCGTCACCCCCGCGATGCGCCCGAACTGCCGTTCCAAAGGCGTCGCCACCGCCGAAGCCATGTTCTCCGGCGAAGCCCCCGGCAGCGATGAAGAGACCTGAATGCTCGGAAAATCCACCTGCGGCAACGGGCTGACCGGCAGGAAGAAATAAGACAGCGCCCCCGCGAGCGCAATGGCCAGGGTCAGCAGCGTGGTGCCGACGGGGCGGTGGATGAATGGGGAGGAGAGGCTCATGGTCGAAGCACAACTGCGCGAGAACAGCGGCTACTATACGGAGGAATGACGAATGACGAAATTGGAATTCACCAAAGTGGATTTCGTAACTTTGTTATTGAGACAGGCATTGCTGCAACCGGACGCGCGAATCAGTTTTTTAATTCTCCGGTGTTTCTTCAAATGGCAAGTATAACTGACCGTACATATCCAATCGTACTGCCCCTGCTTCGGTGGCACCGTCCTTGAGCGACCGGCTTTGACCGGGGCCTTGCGACGAACGAGGGCAATCCTGCGGGATAAGAAAATGCATGTGACGAGCAATTTCGTTGGGCGGAGAGGCGCGCGAGCATCGAGCCGCATTCCGTTGAACGAACATCGCAACGTTGCAAGGTTGGTGCTGGCTGCGGTGGCGATATTCGCCGCCCCGCCGCGATGGCGGATGTCGCTTATGCATGGGGTTACAAGCTCAATGGCCAACTCGGCGAAGGCACGGTGACGGATCGCAATGCGCCCGCCGCGGTGACGGGTCTAACCCGCGGCGTCAGTGCCGTCGCCGCCGCACAGTCTGCAAGTTATGCCCTGTCATCGGATGGCAGTATTTGGGACTGGGGCTTTAACGGGAACGGCGAATTGGGCCTGGGCGACAACACCTCCTCGCTGACACCTCAACACCTGCCGCCCCCGACCGGCTTTTTTTTCACCTCCTTCGACGCAGATTCCTTTAGCGATCACGCTCTGGCGACGCTGACCCCGACGCCCGAATCGGCCGGCTTCTCATTGATCGCCATCGCATTCGGCGCGCTTCTCGCCCGCAAACGCCGTCACGTCGCTTGAAAACAACACCATAGAGTGGTGGGTTTTGCGCAGAGAAGCGAAGGGTGATAGGCACGGGTGCAGTCATTTGTAAACAGCCAAATGCTGAGTGCCATGGCCATGCGCGGGGAAGGTCATCAAACGAAAAAAGCCTTTCCGCATGGTCATGGCGAATCATCCTGCAAAGTCGTTTAATCGTCGACTGGCGTATGAAGCAGATGGCGGGCGAGAAACTCGATTCGCCGTCGCGAGCCATAGGGCGTTTCAGCGGAGCCATGATGCGCCCCCGTCACCACGACCAGATCGAAATCCTTGTCGGCTTTTTCCAGTGCATTGACGACTTGCAGCGTCGAGGAGGGATCGACGTTGTCGTCCAACTCGCCGAAAAGCAGCATCAGTTTTCCCCGCAGTAAGTGGGCGTTGACGACGTTGGAGTTGGCGGCGTACTCGGGGCCGACCGGCCAGCCCATCCACTGCTCGTTCCACCAGATTTTATCCATTCGATTGTCGTGGCAACCGCAGTCGGCGACGGCGACTTTGTAGAAGTCGTTGTGCCAGAGAACCGCAGCCATCGCGTTCTGTCCGCCGGCGGAGCCACCGTAGATGCCGACCCTACCAAGATCCATCGCGGGATAGACCGCGGCTGCGGCTTTGATCCAGGCAATGCGATCGGGGAAACCGGCATCCTTGAGATTTTTCCAACACACATCGTGAAATGCTTTTGAGCGGCCGGAGGTTCCCATGCCGTCACATTGGACGACAATCATTCCCCGATCGGCAATGGCCTGCTGATGTCCGTATCGCGGGCGAAACGCCTTGGGAGTGAAAAAATCCTGCGGGCCCGCGTAGATATTCTCGACGACTGGATATTTTTTCGCCGGATCGTAGTCGCCTGGAAAAATGAGGATGCCGAAAATATCGGTCGTTCCGTCGCGACCTTTGGCGACGAAACGCACCGGCCACCGTCCGCCCCGGTCGGCAAGCAGCTCACTCGCATCCGCCTTCTCTAGTTTGCAAGCCAGCATGCCGGTCTCGGCATTGCGCAATTCGTGGATCGGAGGTAGATCGACGCGAGAGTAGGTATCGATGAAGAAGCGATTATCGGGGGACCATTGAACGCTGTGCGAGCCGTTGCCTTCCGTGAGAATGGTAAAACCGGAGCCATCCAGGTTGGCACGGCAGAGGTGGGAATAGTAAGGATCCTCACCCGCCCGCACCCCTCCGGCGCGAAACCAGATTTGCCGACTTTGCGTGTCTACTTTGACGACCGCCTGCACGACGTAGTCACCCGGCGTAATGATATTCACGATCTGACCGGCACGAGTATCGACCCGATAGAGGTGGTTTCGACCGTCGCGCTCGGACATCCAGATCAGCTCATCGTCGCCGAGCCATTTGCAATAGTATTTCCCGGAGTAGTCGATGAAAGTCTTCGAGGTTTCATCGACGATAGCCTTGACTGCGCCATTGACGGCTTGAACCGACAAAATACGGAGCGCCTGATGCCCGCGCTGGTTGTAGACGAATGTGAAATGCGAAGAATCGGCGGCCCATCGCATTTCCTGAATCGACCAGGGATTCGCGAAAAGCTCATCATCAATCGGGATGGATTTTCGCGAGGCGACATGAAACAGCCGAGGGCGCGGGTGGGCGAGTTTGTCGCCCGGTTTCAGATAGTCGAGCGTGCGAAGCTTGGGTTGCAGTTGTTCTTTCGGCGAAGATTCAACCGTGAACATTTTGTGTTCCTGCCCGGCCTCCGTCCGCATCGCCACCAGGTATTGCGAGTCGGGCGACCACCAGATTTGGTTCAGCGAATATCCGTCGCCAGGTCGGCCATCGTTGCTTAAGTAAGTAGCATCGCCGCCTTCATTGGATCGAATGGCGAGGTTGTCGCCAATGAGCGTGGCCGTCCAGCGTTGATCGGGTGATTCGGGTCCGCGTGTCATTTCGTTTCGCGGTCTGTTGCGTGGCGCTACCGTGCGTGTGGTGGGGTTTTTCGACGGCTGTGTGGCGGCATTTGAAGTCACTTCATCAGCCGTCATTTTGCGAAGTTCGTAGCTCGCCAAATCCAGTCGCCAGCTTTTGCCGTCGCCATTCAGAAACAGCGCGCCGGTTTCCCTCTCGAAATCGAGTGTATCGAATGAGAGTCGATCCGGGCTGAACACTTCACCGGTTGCTTTGCCGATGGCTGTCGCCAGGCGAGCGTGATCGAAAGCAGTTTCACGGGTTCCCTTCACGGCGTCCACCACGATCCATTCACTCGCACCCTTCGGCAGTAAATTCCGGTACCAGAATCGCGTATTATTCGAAAACCAGTGTGGGTCGATCTGGGCGCGATAAAGAGTGGGCGCAGCGGCCGGCACAGGCGATGGACTGAAGAGCCACAGGGCCAGCCCAAGAGCGACTGATGCTTTTCGTAACGAGTTGCAAGTGAATCGAGCCATCGATCTGTTTCCTGGTAAGGCGTAATTTGCTTAAAGTGATGACTGGTGATTCTTACAGATCATCGAGGTGCTGACAATGACGAGGGACTTCAATATGATTTATCGAATTCTTGTGATCGTAGCCGGTTTGATCCTGTCGGCGTCGACCGGCGCTGCCGTGCTCGACAAGCAAAAGCTGCTCGATCGGCAGACCTTCTGGGACAACCGGGATTCCACATGGTTTGCCGCCAATATACCCTTTTTCGAATGTCCCGATGCGGAGATCACCACCACCTACTACTACCGATGGGAACTGCTCACCAAGCACCTGACCTATGGGTCGCCTACGAGTGGGTATTCATTCACGGAATTCATGGATCGACCGTTCTGGTCGGGGGCATACGGTGCCATCAGTTGCCCGGCGGGTCATCAGCTCTATGAAGCCCGCTGGTTGCGCGATCCCCGGTATGTTTGCGATTACTCCCGGTATTGGTTCCGAACGCCGGGGGCGCAGCCGCGCAATTATTCGACCTGGTTGGCGGATGCGATGTGGGCGGCTTATGTGGTGCATCCGGATAGGGCGTTCATCACCGATCTGCTGGGCGATCTTGTGAGGAATTTTGACGGATGGGCCGATCGGCAGTGGGTGAAGGAAGTAGGGATGTTCTGGCAGATCGGACACGATGACGGGATGGAGTTCAACATCAGTAGCCGCCAGTCCAAAGACATCCTGCGCGGAGCACCGGGGTATCGGCCATCCTTCAACGCCTACATGTGGGCCGATGCGATGGCCATTTCCCGCATCGCGGATTTAGCGGGAGATACCCGGCTGGCCGACCGCTTTCGTAAAAAGGCGACAGGCATCAAAGAAGTTTTGCAGGCTAAGCTCTGGGATGCGAAGCGGGAGTTCTTCTTTCCCATGTACAAGAACGATGAGCAGGATCAGGAGGGGAACCGGGTGAATGCCGGCACCCTCACCTATCAAAGCGGCAAGTTTGCGGGCAACGAGCATGGCCGCGAGGAGATTGGCTTTGTTCCGTGGCAGTTCAATCTGCCCGATCCGGGATTCGAAGTCGCCTGGAAATTCCTGATGGACCCCGCCTACTTCTATGCCGATCGCGGACCTACCACGGTCGAGCGGAACGATCCTATGTTCCTTCTGCAAAAATCCTGCTGCTGGTGGAGCGGGCAATCATGGCCATATGCCACGACGCAGACTCTGAAGGCGATGGGCAATGTTTTGCAGAACTATCATCAGGATTTCGTCAACCGGGCGGATTATGTCAAGCTGCTTCACCACTATGCGCTGTCGCACCGGAAGCAGGGGAAACCCTATCTGGCGGAGGCACTGCATCCGGACACGGGCTCGTTCGAGGGGCATGATGGTTACAACCACAGTGAACACTACTTCCACTCCGGATTTTGCGATCTGGTCATCACGGGATTGGTAGGATTGAAAGCACGGGACGGCGACATGCTGGAGGTCGATCCGCTGGCACCCGCAGACTGGGACTACTTTGCGCTGGATGATGTGCCGTACCAGGGGCATCTGCTGGCGATCCTGTGGGATAAGAGCGGTGATCGCTACGGAATGGGCCCTGGGCTTTGTGTGCGGGTTGACGGCAAGGTGCTGGCTACGTCACCGACCCTGGCAAAGCTCGCCGTGAAGCTGCCCAGGGCAGCCGTGTCGCCTGCCCCGGACACTCCGCGCATGAATTACGCCGTCAACAACGACGGCCACTATTTCCCCCGCTTCACCGCTTCTTACACCGCTACCGGAACATCACTCGCGAAGGTCAATGATGGGGGTTACTGGTATCACGTCGATCCACCGAACCGCTGGACGTGTGTCGGTTCGCCGAACGCGACAGACTGGATTGCAGTGAATTTCGGGATGCCGCGCCGCGTGGATACGGTGAAACTTTATTTGC
This sequence comes from Humisphaera sp., assembly GCA_025351525.1. Lineage (GTDB taxonomy): Bacteria > Planctomycetota > Phycisphaerae > Tepidisphaerales > Tepidisphaeraceae > JANXVV01. The sequence goes on from JANXVV010000455.1 coordinate 10,475, forward strand.
TGGACGACGTCACCAAGGTGACGGCTCCGGCAAACTACCGATTGGAATTTTGGGACGGTTTGGCATGGCAGCTTGTGCCCGGGCAAACATTTCAGCCCGAGCAACCGACAGGCCATCGTGCAAACGTGATTACATTCCCGGCGACTGTCGTACAAAAGCTCCGTGTAGTATTCGAGCACTCGAAAGACGGACGAACCGGATTGACGGAGTTTGAAGCGTGGGGAGAGGGTACGCCGCACTATATGCCCGCACCTCCGCCTGTGGGAAACCTTGCGTTGAATCAGAAAGGGGAGGGCTTCCCCAAGGCGACCGCCTCCTTTTCAGATCAATTCGGCGGTATTCCGTCGAGTGCGAATGATGGCAGGATTAATTTTCTCCCCACCCCGATGAATCGATGGACCAGTTATAGCTCGCCCCATGACACGGATTGGCTGGAAGTGGATTTCGGCGGGGAAAAGGAGGTAGGCCGTGTGGAGCTGTATGTCTACGATGATCGAGGCGGTGTGCAACCGCCTAAGAGCTACAGCGTTCAATTCTGGAAAAGCGGGGAGTGGCACGATGCCGAACGGCAAGTGAAAACACCTGAAATGCCTGCAGGAGGTGTGGATAATACGGTCACCTTTGACCGAGTGAAAACTGCGAAGGTTCGCGTTGTATTCACCCATCAGGGCAAGGCTCGGAGCGGCGTGACGGAAATGGAAGCGTGGCGGGAGTAGCCGGTGAGTTCCTTAGCGGCGGTGCCGAAGGCACGCGTTTTTCGTCGGTGG
>JANXVV010000533.1 GCA_025351525.1 Humisphaera sp.
ACGCTCGCCGCGCATCTGGTTTCGCAGGGTCTGCTTCCGGACACAGTCGCGAATTCCGACCTGAACATCACTTGGACGATTTCACTTGTGCAGGATGGCAATCAGGTTGAGAGCGAAGTCGCGCCGTCGAGTTCGAATCATCTCTACGTTGTAGGAGGTGCCGCGCCAGCTGCGGGCGAGTATGAGACGGTCATCGACGTTGGTTGCCGGAACGCCAGCGGCCTGAGCGCGCCGCGGGATATTTTGAACGCGATTTGGTCCGATTTCGACAGCAATGTTGGAAACGGAAAGGGTGTCCAGAATTGGGCCGGGTTACCGATGGTTTATTGGGGACCGGCTTGCCAGAGAACCCTGTTTCCTAATGTCGCAGCACTTCTCAAAAATCGGGATGGCAGCTGCTCCGCTTGGAGCGAATTTTTGATGACTAGTTTGCAAATTCAGGGAGTTGACGCTCGGCTGATTCGCGTGACGCCAACCTTAGGTGGACGCGTTCCCCGAATCAATGCAAACCCGTTCCGCCGCGCGGTGATGAACATTTGGTCGACGATTCCCGCTCAAGGCAACTCGAACCCTGAAACGTACTTCAGCGACCATTTCGTGATTACAAGCTCGGATGCACCGACCACCATCTATGATCCATCGTATGGGAATGCATACTATGGGACTTCGGTTGCAGCCGCCGAACAGGATTGGGAAGACACTTCCCTGAAATCTATAACGTTCCAATATTTGGTCTTAAACTGGCTGGTGGATACTAATCATGTGCCCGGGGAAGCCGACGTAACATTTATGCCATTGTAACTGGGAGACCCCATGGCAATACGACTTCGTAAGCGATACCGCGCGGCACCATTGATGTTGCTTTTTTTGGCGATTCTTTTTTATGTGATTGCCACACCGAGGAAAGGCGGCCAAACATCCCGGGTGATCAAGCTCGTCCAGGGCAAGTCACTTACATTGACCACTGAATTTCTCGACTGCAGCCCGTTGGAACGCTGGATTTGCTCACGCGATGATCGCCCAAGAGTCAAATTCGGTCCCCCACAGGGCAACCGGTATTCGTTTTGGATTGGGGATACGGGTGTACCCCATGAAACGGGAACATGTCTATGGTCGCACGTTCAGTTGTCTACACTGGGAGAATTGCGGACTATCGAATTGCTCGATACGTACATTGACTCAAAGGTTTTGGTGATCGCGTACCGAGTGAACTTCCAGATATTTTGCGACGTCGTCACTTTTGATCCGGACGGAAATAAGCCGTGGCAAGTGCGGGAACGTCAGACCGATTTGGTGGCTCAAGGCTTCTATGATGCCGTGCTCGAAAAAACTTCAATTAACGGGATCCATTTGAGTCTTAACTTAGGGCGAATGCATAAGTACTTGGAGCAAGATGCGGCCGGTACTCACTGGCGCAAATTAGAATAGGACGCTGATAAGGGATGGAGAGAAAAAAATGGGTCACTTCTGCTCTGTCTCGACCCTCCCGCCGCGTTCGCTTCAGGCTTGTGGGGCTCGACCAGTGCACTATTGTTTTATGTTGACCTGCAAATCACCACGGAGGGTGATGTTGGCCGCCTATCATCTGGCAAAGCAATCCCTTCCGGCACATAGTCAGTAGGGTCCGCAGTACCCTGCGGACCGTTTCTCACCCGGCCTGGCACAGTCGAAATCGGAGAGGTGCGCCGATACCGGGACATTGGTTTTGATGGTAAACAAGTGACGCGGGTAGGAAGACGCTGTGAACAAACTCTCCGATCTCAAGGCCCGCATCCACTGGGGCGACGGCGCTCAAAGCGGCGGCACGATCCACGCCCTAGGCAACGGCGAATTCAGCGTAACCGGCTCGCACGCCTACGCCAAGCGCTTCCGCCGGGACTTCCCAACCCCGCGCTTCTGGGTGGCGATCAAGTGTGGCGGCGTGACAATGGCGATCGCCCAGGGAACCATCCAGAACTACGAACCACCCAACCCCGACCCCGACCCGACGATCACCGACGCCCAGGCCTTGCGCCGCGGCATCACGCCCAAAGACCCCGCCCCCGGAACGATCATCATCCCCGAACC
>JANXVV010000577.1 GCA_025351525.1 Humisphaera sp.
CTGTGCCTTTCAGTCCGGCCAGCACAGGTCTCGGAGTACCGCGACCTGTGGCACCCAACCCAGGCGCGAAAGTTATTACCGGCCCGTTCCGAAAAAATATCACGGAGATTGAGAACAGAGCGGAGTATTTCAGAATGACAGCATCTTAAACGGAGTGATTGCCCAGGAATCGTGCCTATGACGAGCGCGTCTCCGTGCTCTCTGTGGTTCAACCGTATTTTTTTAATTTCTTACAGCCCTGCGAAATGGGTTCAGTTCACCTTGGGATATCATGTCGATAAACCTAAGATTTCAGTTTTGCCCTACCCCAAGGGCTATCTCATGCGCACAATACCGCCTATGACCGCTCTCAACGCCGCGCCGATTTCAGCGCCGCCGACTCCCCGGCGAATCGATCTGCATTGCCACAGCGACGCCAGCAATCGCGCCGCCGAGGTGTTGCTGAACGCCATCGCCTGCCCGGAATGCTACAGCCTCCCGCAACAGGTTCACGCCCAGGCCAAGCATCGCGGGATGGATTTCATCACCATCACGGATCACGACTCCATCGCCGGCGTCTCTAAAATCGCCGATCGATTCGATGTCATCATCGGTGAGGAACTGACCTGCTGGTTTCCCGAAGACGATTGCAAAATGCACGTGCTGCTCTGGGGCATCACTGCGGCTCAACACGTACATGTGCAGAGCATCGCCCGAGACATCTATGCCGTCGCGCGATACGTGCATCAGGAGCGGATCGCGCACGCCGTTGCCCACCCGATCTATCGCCAGAACGATAAGCTGGAGCGATGGCATCTCGAACGGCTGTTGTTGCTGTTCAAGGGATTTGAATGCTTGAACGGTGCGCATAGCGCGCTGCATCGCGACGCGTTTGAGCCGCTGCTGAACAATCTATCGCGGGCAGGACTGGAGCGGTTGGCCGAGAAGCACGATCTTCAACCGCTCTGGCCTGAACCCTGGATCAAATCGCGCGTCGCCGGCAGCGACGATCACGGTTTGCTCAACGTGGGCCGCACCTGGACCGAATTTCCCGCCGATACCGCCACGACCGCCGAATTGCTTCAATGCCTGCGCGACGGCACGTGCAAACCCGGCGGTGAAAGCGGATCGGCCACGAAGCTGGCGCATACGTTTTACAGCGTCGGGGTGCGCTACTACACCCGCGAGATTCTCGCGCCTTCCACCGGCATCGCCCCGAACTCCGGCAAGAGCAGCGCCAACCTGCCGACGATGCTTTTGCAGATGATCGTCGGGGAAACGGTGATGCCCTCGAAGGGCCAGATCGTCCGTCGGATGATCAAGAGCAAGCTCAAACATTTCGGCCGCCGACTCACCTCGCCCTTCCGCAAAACGCCTCCCCCCGCCGGCACGGCCATGTTGCGCCAACTTTTCTTCGACTCCGTCCGCCGACGTATCTCCGAACATCCGGCCCTGCGCGAAACCTTGATCCAGGGCCTGCCACCGCTCGGCGAGCACGATGAAATGTTCCGCTTCGTGCAGTCCGTCAATCGCGATGTGACCGCCGGCGTTGCCGCAGCCATCGGTAAGTCGGTCGAAGATGCCAGCTTCACCGGTCTGTTCGATGCCATCGCGTCAATCCTCGCCCAGCAATTCGTCCTGTTGCCCTACTACTTTTCCGTCTTTCACCAGAATCGCGAAAGGCGATTGCTTCGGGAAATTACCGGTCAGCGCCGCTCCATAACAGCCGCGTCGATCAAGGTCGGACTCTTCACCGACACCCTCGACGAAACCAATGGCGTCACCCGCTTCATCCGCGATATCGGCGCGCACGCCCGGCGATCCGATTACTCCCTCATCGTTCACACCTGCGGCAATGATCCCACGCACGCGATGCCCAACCGCAAAAATTTCCTGCCGATGCTCTCGCGGGCCATGCCGTATTACGATGAGCTGACGCTCAATTTGCCGCCGATTATCGAAGTGCTTGAATGGGCCGATCGCCAGCAGTTTGACGCCATCCACATCAGCACCCCCGGCCCGATGGGACTGTGCGGATGGCTGGTCGCCAAAATGCTGCGCGTGCCTTTGCTCGGCACCTATCACACCGATTTCCCCGCGTATATCGCCGAGTACACGCACGATCACCGCGCCACCCTCGCCGCCGGGATGTACATGGGAATGCTGTGCGAACAGATGACGACGGTCTTTACTAGAAGTCGCGGATACGTGCATGCCCTGCGCGGGCTGGGCGTGCCGGATGAAAAATTGCAAACCCTTCTGCCCGGCATCGATCTTGAAAAATTCCACCCGCGCCATCGCGACGATGCACTCTGGTCCGCGCGCGGCATCCAGCAACCGCGCCGACTGCTGTACTGCGGGCGTGTCAGCGTCGAAAAAAATCTGCCGCTGCTCGTCACGGCATTTCGGCAACTCTGCGCTTTGCGCCAGGACGTCACCCTCGTCATCGCCGGCGATGGCCCTTACATGACCGCGATGAAAAAAGATCTGGCCGGCCTCCCCGTCCACTTCCTCGGCTGCATCAACGACGCCGCCCTCGCCCCGCTCTACGCCTCCGCCGATCTGCTGGTCTTCCCCTCGCGCACCGACACGCTCGGCCAAGTGGTGATGGAAGCGCAGGCGAGTGGCTTGCCTGCGATCGTAAGCAATGAGGGCGGGCCGAAAGAAACAGTTGAGGACAACGTGACCGGACTGGTGCTGCCCGCCGTCAATCCCACGGTTTGGGCGCAGGCGATGAACGCGCTGTTGAACGATGAACCGCTCCGCAAGCGGATGGCGCTTGCCGCCCCGCTGCGGATGGCCCGCTATTCTTTTGCGAAAAGTTTTGATGCTTTCTGGGCCGCTCACGTCGCGGCGGTCGAACCGGTGGTGTCAACTGCCCCCGCGAATCAAAGCGCGCTGCCGGTATGAATTTGACCTGACTATCCTAAATGACCGTGCCCGGTCAAAAGCCCTTCTGCCCAAGCCGCATCCTCCCCGGTCAACGGCGGCACCGCCCCGCGCGAATAGTCGATGTCATCGTGACGCCCTTCTTCATACGCCAAATCGACCAGCACCTGCAAATCGATGGCGGCATCCGGATCGGTTGGCCGCAAAGGAATGCGGATGGCGGGAAGACGATCGCGCAACGGCATGGGGTAGATCTCATATCGCCGCGTACTGGAGCCGCGACGGATGCACGCGACGTAAGTCGTCTGCGCGGCTGGAGGCATTTCGGCCTCCGGCAAAGCCAGTTCGCGCCGACCGGAGCGGGTGAGGTCGATCTCAACCAGGTTGATCCTCGCAGAAATGACCTCTTGCTGTTTGCGTAAATACTGGTCTCGACCATCGCCGGGAAGTTTGTTCGTGGGAGAGAGGAATTCAATGACCGTGATGACCTTGCCTCCTCTGGGATCGATGATCTCAATATAGCGCTCGTGGGCGCGCTCGTCAGCCGCTTCGATCACCAGAGGTTCAGCCAGCGTCATGCCGGCAGGCGCGCTGACGGCCTGCCCCACAAGTCCGTGTTCCACTACAACCACGTCGGGATAGATCGATCTTGCCTCGTCCCAAAGATGCTCAATGACCAATCGCTCATCAATCCTCGCGCGAAGGTCGCCGCCAATTTGCCGATTGAGCATTGCGCGGCAATGGACAATGAGCGTGCCATGCACGTCGCGCCAGTGCCGCTCCAGATAAGGGTCCATTCCGGGAAAAGGGCTTTTCATGCGGCATCTCCATCATGTGAATCCGTCCTCCACGGTAGCGGTCTTAAAGCGCGACCGCGCGGCGAATCGAGTGGTCTGACATACGAAGAACCCGGTGCGTCGCTTTCAGCTCCGCCTCCGGCTTGAGCTTGAAGGGACGCACCGGTTCCATGCTCGATCATCTGTCAAACTGCCCGTCAAACGCGATCGCCGACGGTTTGAAATCGATCTTCCGCACAAACGCCGCCGCCTCGGCGGCACCATGCTCGCGATCCATGCGGCTGTCTTCCCACTCGACGCTCAGCGGGCCGTTGTAACCCACGTCATTCAACGCCACGATGATATCTTCAAACTTGATGTCGCCATGCCCGGGGGATCGGAAATCCCAGTAGCGCCGCGCATCGGCGAAGGTGGTGTGGCCGCCGAAAACGCCGGCGGTGCCGTCGCCATGGCCCCACCAGGCATCCTTCACATGCACGTGGAAAATCCGCTTGCCGAACGCGCGGATGAACTTGACGTAATCGACGTGCTGATAGCCAAGGTGCGAGGGATCGTAGTTGAACCCGAATCGGGGATGTCCCTTCACCGCCTCTATCGCCCGCTCGGCGGACACGATGTCGAACGCGATTTCCGTCGGATGCACTTCCAGCGCAAAGTTGACGTTCACCTTTTCAAACTCGTTCAAGATCGGAATCCACCGGGCCGCGAAATCGTCGAAACCCTTCTGCCAATACTTCTGGTCGGTGGGCGGAAAAGCATAGATGCTGTGCCAGATGCTGGAACCGGTGAAGCCGTTGACGACCGCCGGGAAGGTGCTTTTCTCCGGCGCGGCATCGAAAAATGCGCGGGCGGCTTTGGCGGTATCGATCATCTTCTTGGCCGCGCGCTGTCGAACGCCTTCCGGCTGGCCGTCGCCCCACACATCCGCCGGCAGAATCAGCTTGTGCCGTTCATCGATCAGATCGCACACCGCCTGCCCGATGAGATGATTGGAAATCGCGTAACACTTCAAGCCATGCCTGCCGAGAATCTCCCAGCGATTTTTGACGTAGCTTTTGTCGGCGAGCGCCTTATCGACATCGAAGTGATCCCCCCAACAGGGGAGCTCGACTCCGTCATACCCGAATTTTTTGGCCTTCTCGCAAAGCGTTTCAAACGGCAGATCGGCCCACTGGCCGCTGAACAAGGTAACGGGACGCGCCATGATTCCTCCTTCAAAGGGAAAGTCGCGAAAGTGTGAGTTTACAGAAGTACGTCGCGAGAGATGAGAATGACTTTCGGGAGGAATGTCAAATGCGAACGCGGGAAATGCGACAATGAATTTTTTAGCGGCTTTGCCGAAGGCACGCGCTTTTCGAATTAAAAAACGCGTGCCTACGGCACAGCCGCTAAAAGTTTGCAATCGCCCACCCTCGTCAGAAAAATGATCGAAGCCTCCGCAAAACGCGATCAAACCACTCCCAAAACCGCACTCTCCTTCATCCCTCTCTCGAAGGTGAAAGTGTGTTTCGCCGGGTCGATGCCGACATGGATCGTATCGCCCTCGACAAACCCCCCCGATAAAATCCGGTTCGCCAGCGGATTTTCCAGGCGCTGCTGAATCACCCGCTTCAATGGCCGCGCGCCATATTCGGGATCGTACCCCTCCTCCGCCAGTAATTTCTGAGCCTCCGGTTCCAGCACGAGTTTCAAACCGCGGCCGGCCAGTCGCGATCGAAGGTGCCGCAACTGCACCTCCACAATCCCCGTGATCTGTTCGCGATTCAGCGAATGAAACAGAATCGTCTCGTCGATTCGATTCAAAAACTCCGGCCGGAAATGCTGCTTGAGCAGGTCTTTGACTTTCGCCTCCACCTCCCATGCTTCCGCCCGCGCGGTCGTCAACTTTTGAATCTCGGCTGACCCCAGATTGCTCGTCATCACTATCACGGTGTTCTTAAAATTGACGGTGCGGCCCTGCCCATCCGTCAGCCGTCCATCATCCAGCACCTGCAGCAGCACGTTGAAAACATCGCGATGGGCCTTTTCGATCTCATCAAATAGAATCACACTATAAGGCTTACGGCGGACGGCTTCGGTCAGTCGGCCACCCTCTTCATAACCGACATAGCCCGGAGGCGCGCCGATCAGTCTCGCCACGGAGTGCGGCTCCATGAATTCGCTCATATCGATGCGCACCATGGCGTTTTCATCGTCGAACAAAAATTCCGCCAAGGCCTTGGTCAGTTCGGTTTTCCCCACCCCAGTCGGCCCAAGAAACAGGAAACTGCCGATCGGACGATGTGGATCGCCCAGCCCCGCCCGATTTCGCCGCACCGCATCCGACACCGCGCTCACCGCCTCTTCCTGACCGATCACCCGCTTGCTCAGCCGATCCTCCATCTTCATCAATTTTTCGCGCTCGCCTTCCAGCATCCGCGTCACCGGCACGCCGGACCACCGCGACACCACTCCGGCGATTTCATCGGGAGTCACTTCATCCTTCACCAACGAGCCGCCCTTCGATTGCATCTCCCGCAACTTCGCCTCGGCGGCGTCCAGCTTCGTCTTCAGATCGCGCATCTCGCCATACTGTATCCGCGCCGCAACCTCCCAATTTCCCTGCCGCTGCGCCTGTTCAAGCTCGACGTGCTTGCGGTCGATCTCCTCCTGAACGTGCTTCATCGCATCCATCGTGCCCTTCTCATTTTCCCATCGGGCGGTGATGGCGGTGTCGCGCTCTTTCAACTCCGACAGTTCACGTTCCGCCTTTTGCAACTGCTGCTTGGACGCGGGATCCTTTTCCTTTCGCAGCGCTTCGATCTCGATCTGCAACTGCATGGATCGACGGCGAATCTCATCCAGTTCGGCTGGCATCGTGTCATTTTCAATGCGGAGTTTACTGGCGGCTTCGTCGATCAGATCGATCGCCTTGTCCGGCAGAAAGCGGTCCTGGATGTAGCGATCGCTGAGCACCGCCGCCGAGACGATCGCCCCATCGGTGATGCGCACGCCGTGATGCGTTTCGTAGCGCTGCTTTAAGCCGCGCAGAATGGCAATGGTGTCTTCGACGGTGGGCTCACCGACGACGATCGGTTGAAATCGCCGTTCGAGCGCAGCATCTTTTTCAATGTTCTTTTTATATTCATCGAGCGTCGTCGCCCCGATGGTTCTCAATTCACCGCGCGCCAATGCGGGCTTCAGAAGATTGCCCGCATCCATCGATCCTTCCGCCTTGCCCGCCCCCACGACGGTGTGCAGTTCGTCGATGAACAAAATGATCTGGCCGTTGCTCTGCGTCACTTCCTTGATGACGGCTTTGAGGCGGTCCTCAAACTCACCGCGAAATTTGGCGCCGGCTATCAGCGCCCCCATGTCCAGCGCGATGATCCTCTTATTCGCCAGAACCGCCGGCACGTCCCCGTTGAGCATCCGCGTGGCCAAGCCCTCCACGATGGCGGTTTTACCGACACCCGGTTCACCGATCAGCACGGGATTATTTTTCGTGCGGCGACTCAGCACCTGCATCGTGCGGCGAATTTCTTCATCGCGGCCAATGACCGGATCGATCTTCCCCTGCCGGGCCATCTCCACCAGATCGCGGCCATATTTTTGCAGCGACTGATACTTCGCCTCCGGATCCTGATCCGTCACCCGCTGCCCGCCGCGCACGTCTTTCAACGCCTCCAAGATGGCATTGTGACTCACGCTGTTGCCACTCAGAATATCGCGCGTCTCGCTTTTCACTTCCGCCAAAGCCAGCAGCAGATGCTCGGTAGAAACATATTCATCTTTCAACCGATCCGCATCCTTCTGCGCTCGGGCGAACACTTCCTGCGTCGTCCGACCAAGGCCCAACTGCGTCCCCGTGGCCTTCGGAAGCCGCTCCAATTCAGAAGTGACCAGTTGCTGAATTCGCCCGACATTGGCCCCAAGCTTTTGCAGGATCGGCTGCACCACGCCATCCGTCTCCGCCAACAGCGAAGCCAGCAGATGCAACGGCAGCAATTCAGTATGATCTTTCTGCTGCGCCAATTCCTGAGCCCTGGAAACCGCTTCCTGAGCTTTGATCGTGAATTTATCCAATCGCATGAATTCTCCGGTGTGGGGTGTTGCTGCGTCTGGCAAGTCGCAAAAACAATGCCGAGGGAAGAACAATGGAGAGTGGGCGTTTGACGCCAGAATCGTGCGGAATTGATCGATCAGGGCAGGATTTAGCGGGGATGGCCGTGCTTGGCGGCTTGTGGTGAAACGTCCGGTGGTGCCAACGTGGCAAAACTGTGGACGGGTCACCCGATTTGGCAGGTGAAATGAATTGGCCGCGAAGCCGCAATGAGCGCAAAGCAAAACGCAAAGAAGAGAAGAAGACTACCACAGAGAGCACAGAGACGCGCTCTTAACTCTAAACGCTCTCGAACAAAAAGCGCGTCTCCGTGCTCTCTGTGGTTCACACTCTTGAATTGATTTCAATCGATTTTTCTTCGCACTCTTTCCCGCTTTGCGTTCGCATTATTTTTTCACCGCCGGTTTGGCGGCAGCGGCGCCCGGGGTTTGCTGGAAGATCAGGCCGCAGAGGGTGGGGATGAAGATGGCGATGGGCAGAATGAAGGTTTTGGCGGAGAGGTACTGGATCAGCTTTGGCGCCAAATCCTGGTACTTCATCATCAGCGAGAGGATGCCGAAGATAGCCATGGATGCGCCTTGGAGGCTGGTGTACATCATCACGCAGCCGCGGAATAGAAGGAACGACAGCAGGCCGAAAGTGATTCCGCCCATCATGCCGCCGGCCCAGAAAAAGTCGGGATGGAGGGAGAAGACGCGCCACAGGCTGGCCCCCACCAATGCCCCGATGGCGAAGCCCATGATGGCGACGGCGTGCTTCATCAAAGGCCAGGAGATGACCGCCGCCGTGAATCCCCCGATGACCGCGCCGACGGTTTCGTTGCCGCCCTTTTCCCCGAAAAACGCGCCGGCCGCCGCACCCACAATGGCGGCGTTGATCATCACGACGCCCTTGAACACGTTGATGCCGAACAGCAGGATGATGACCCCGGCCATCAGAAACAACGCCGCTTCGCCCGGACCCATTTTGAAACAGAAGCTCAGCACATCGCCCTGCTCCGGGAAATGGTGCGGCATCTGAATCTGATCCAGAATCCGGGCGAACTGGAAGTGCGAGATCGAAGTTGGGAAGGACGTGGGAAGGGGCATCTTTCGTTTTCAGTCTCGCGGGAATCAACCCCGTGATTTTTTTGTGGCATGGGCTATCAGCCCATATTTTCGATTCAAGAACATGGGCTGGCAGCCCATGCTACGAAATATTTCGACCATTCATTCATGCACGATCAACGGCATTCGAGATTTCGCGATCGGAATTTTTTTACCCGGGCCGAGTTGCCATTGCAGCAGCGCGCCGAACCCCACCATGGCGGCGACCGCAAGCCATTGCGATGAGCCTTTCGCCGGGAGCGATCCAATCCACTGGGGTCGGGCCATGTTCATCGCGCAGAGGCCGAGGCCAACCACCATCGACACACCGGCCATACTGTATAGAAGGACTGCACCGATGCGGGGCCACAGCAGTGCCGTCGCCAAGCCGCTCAGCAGAGCCGTGACGGCGGCGAAGGGTAATATTCGCAGCACTTCCGGCGGAAGGCTCTGCCAGAAATCTTTCGCATAGACCCATGCCGCCGTGCCGGGCAAATAGGTGGGCAGCGTCCACACGCCAAGCCCTTTGCAAAGCGTCCAGACCGCGACGGTGGCCCATCCCGCCAGCACCATTCCAAGTCCGACGCCGACCCAGAATCGATGGAGGATGAATCCCGAAGCACCCAGGACGGTCGACAACGCGATAGCCGTCGCCCAACCGGCGATGTTCAGGCTGAACCATTGCGGCAAAAACAAACCGATCCAACCGCCCGCCGACACCAGCAGCAGTGTGATGAGCGAACGGCTATATCGCGCGCCGATGAGCCAAAGCCCGGCGCCCATCAGAGTGCCGATCATCGCCAGCACCAAGGCGAGCGTCCCGACTTCCTTCGGCAATAATGGCAAGAGTTCCTGAATCATAAATCTTCGTTCTCTTGATTGATGATCGGCCGGGAGGTGGGATTTACTTGCGTCGATCTATTCCGACCAAGATGATTTACCACGAAAACACGACGGCACAAAGAAGACATGAATGCGGAACGACATGCGACGAATTCCGCAAAGAGAATCAGAGCGGATGTTGCGCGTTGCCGGTCAACAACTCCCGGCTTGCCTTCGTGTTTTCGTGACTTTGTGGTTGATCTGAATTTTCCGGGCTAATGCGGCCCAACCTGCCGTCGCATTTCATCGAGTACGCGCATGTTTCCGAGCGTATCCTGCCGGGTCAGCATCGGCGGTTTGCCATCCAGCACCGTGCCGGCAAAATCGTCGGCTTCCAGGCCGTAGAGGTCCATGTTCGCATCGACGGTGAAAGTCTGCCGTGGGCCGGAATTGGGGACGCTGCTCGCCGCCGCCAAACCCGTTTGATCCATGCGAGGCGGAGTGGCCCGCACGATGCTGAAGGTCGCCCCGATGGCCGGTGGCTTCCAGGGGATCGGAATCTCGATATAGCCTTCGGTACCGCAGAGATATGCGGTGTTGTCGGCCTGCAGGCTCATCCCACTGGTAAAGCTGGCGACAAGCCCGCGCGGGAAAAGCATCATGCCCGCCGCCACCTGATCGACACCGCCCGCAGGTTTGAGCGCGATCGCCGAGATGCTCGACGGCTCCTCGCCCGCGAAATGGCGCGAGAAGTTGATGCAGTAGCAGCCGATGTCCATCAATCCGCCGCTGGCCAAGTTCGGGTCGAAGCGAATGTTGCCCTCGATTCGAGTGGTGCGGTAGCAGAAGCTGGTGCGGATCAACTGAAGTGTGCCGATGTCGCCCTGTCGAACCGATTCGATCACCGCGTGGATCAACGGATGCGCGCGATACATGAATGCTTCGATCAGCACGAGGCCGCGTTGTTCCGCGACATCGAACATCGCCTCACTGTCGACGGTGTTCGCCGCGAACGGTTTTTCGCAAAGCACGTGTTTACCGGCTTGCAGGGCCTTGATCGTCCACTCCCGATGCAGGGTGTTGGGGAGTGAGACATACACCGCCTCAACGCGCGGGTCGGCGAGTAAACCCTCATACGAATCATGCGCGACGGGAATCTGATGCGTCGCCGCGAACTTTGCCGCGCTCTCGGCGGTGCGCGATCCGACTGCCATCAATTTGCCGCGATGCGACGCGTTCACTCCGATGCAAAATTGCCGTGCGATGTTTCCGGTGCCGAGGATTCCCCAGGAAAGTTTGTTGTGCATGTTTGGAAACCCCGCGTAGAAGGTGAGTAGGAGTGCCGCCGGTGCCCTCACCGGCGGTTTTTGTCTTCGTCAGGCAAATACCGTATCCAGTTTGGGTGCCACAGGTCGCGGTACTCCGAGAC